>NZ_JBHYOW010000007.1:0-198460 GCF_042745575.1 Nocardiopsis sp. NPDC058789 | reverse complement strand
GGCGGCCCCCCCGGGGGTGCCGGGTTCCCCCCCCGGGGGCCCCGCGGCCCCCCCCGCCCCGCGACAACGGGGAGGAGACCACCACGTCGATCCCCCACCCGGACAGGCGCCGCGCGGCCGACCTCGCCTGAGCGTGCCCCTCCTCCGTGAGGGGGACGTCCCCGCGACCGGCGAAACGGCGCTCGACGGACAACGGTGTCTGCCCGTGGCGGAGCAGCACCAGACGGGTCGGCTCGGTGTCCGGAGCGCCCCAGCTCATTCGGCGACGGGAGCGTTGAGCCCCGACTCCTCGGTGCGCACCAGGATCCGGCGGCAGTCCTCACAGCGGACGACCTCGTCGGCGGCGGTCGCACGGATCTCGTTGAGCTCGACGGTGCTCAGCGCCAGCTTGCAGCCGTTGCAACGGCCGTACCGCAGCGGGGCGGCGGCCACACCGTCGTACTGGGAGCGCAGCTTGTCGTACAGCGCCAGGAGGTCCGCGGGGATGTCCGCGCTGACCCGCTCACGGTCCTGGGTGACGCGGGTGCGGTCCCACTGGATCTCGGCGGCGGCGGTGTCCCGGCGGGCGGTGACCTCCGTGAACTTCGCGACCGCCTCCTCGCGCTCCCCTGTCAGGCGCGTGACGTCGGTGTTGACGGACTCGGCCTCCTCCATGACCTCCAGCACGACCTCCTCCAGTTCGGCCTGGCGGCGGCCCAGCGAGGCGATCTCCGACTGGAGGTTCTGGAGCTCCTTGGCGTTGGTGATCTGCCCGGACTCCAGCCGCTTGGTGTCACGATCGGCGCGGGAGCGCACCTGGTCGACGTCGGCCTCGGCCTTGCGCTGGTGGCGCTCGATGTCGGAGGCCCGGGTCTGGGCCGTGATGAGCTCGGCGTCGATCGCGTCGACCCGCTCCTTCAGCCGGGCCGCCTCGACGATCTCGGGCAGGCTCCGGAGACGGTGGTCCAGGCGCTGGAGCGCGGTGTCGAGCTCCTGGAGGTCGAGCAGTCTGGCCTGAGCGGCGGGTTCGGCTTTCACGTGGGGTCTCCTGGGAATCGCGGTTGGGAGGCCGGGGAGGCCGCCCGCGCCCTGTGCAGTTGTGGTCGTCGAGGGGGTGTCACGCGTGTGGGAAGGTCCGTGACCAGGCATCCGTCACGATGGTGGACACGCGGGTCTCCACGTTAGCCCCATTCGGACCACCCGTGCGCCGGAGCGCGTCCGCCAGATGGGCGGCACCGTCGGCCAGCCACGGCCATTCGCTGGCGAAGTGCGCGGTGTCCACGAGCGCGGGGCCGCCCGGTTCCCCGACGAACTCCGAGGCCGGGTGGTGGCGCAGGTCGGAGGTGACGTAGGCGTCGACCCCGGCGGCGCGGGCCGCGCCGAGCAGGGAGTCGCCCGCCCCACCGGAGACGGCGACGGTGGTGACGAGTCGGTCCAGGTCACCGGCCACGCGCACGCCTCCGGCGGTGGCGGGCAGACCCTGGGCGACCCGGGTCGCGAAGTCACGCAGGACCATCGGCTCGTCCAGCTCCCCGACACGGCCGATCCCGCGCCGTCCCTCGGGGTCGGTGGTGTCGGGGTCGAGCGGTCGCAGCGCTCCGGTCAGGCCCACCGCGCGGGCCAGGGCGTCGGACACCCCGGGCGAGGCCGTGTCGGCGTTGGTGTGCGCGGTGTACAGGGCCACCCCGGAGCGGATCAGCCGGTGCACGATCCGGCCCTTGGGGGTGTTCGCGGCGACGCTGGTGACGCCGCGCAGCATCAGCGGGTGGTGCGTGATGACCAGGTCCGCGCCCCAGGTCACGGCCTCGTCGACCACCGCGTCGACGGGGTCGACCGCGAACAGGACGCGCTCCACCGGCTGCGCGGGGTCCCCGCAGACCAACCCGACCGCGTCCCAGGAGGCGGCCCACTGGGGTGGGTAGACCTCCTCGAAGGCGGCGGTGACGTCGGACAGGGTGACGGGCTGCGCGGTCGAGGTGCTCACGGGCACGAGACTAACGGTCCGCCCGAGCGGGCGCGCAACCTCGGTCCCACCGTCCGGGCCCCTCCTTGCGCGCGTCGGCGGAGGACGTCTAGCGTGCGGTGACGTCGAGGGAAGCGGGTACGTGCGATGCGGGACACCACGGTCGAACTCCACGGGCGCACCGTCGCCTACACCGACGTCGGCGACCCCGACGGCACACCTGTGCTGTACGCGCACGGCGCGCCGATGAGTCGCCGGAACCTGGGCGACCAGCACGAGGAGTTCGCCGCCGCCGGGCTGAGGGTGATCACCGCCGACCGCCCGGGCTACGGCGGCTCCTCCCCCGCACCCGGCCGCACGCTCACCGACTGGGCCGACGACACGGCCGCGCTCGCCGACTCCCTCGGGATCGACCGCTTCCTGGTGGCGGCGCACTCCTCCGGCGGACCCTACGGGGTGGCCGTCTCCGCCCTGCTGCCCGAACGCGTGCTCGGCGCCGTGGTCCTGGGCGGGGTCACCGACTTCTCGTGGGAGCCGGGCTGGGAGGGCTACTCCGAGGACGAGCGGGCCATGATGCGCCTGCCGGACGAACGGGCCGCCCGGGAGTGGGGCGAGCGCCACCTGGGCGGCTCCCCAACCGAGTGGCCCGACCCCGATCGGGAGCTGTTCGCGACCCGACACGTCCCGCACCTGGCGGCCGCCGCCAAGGAGGCGTTCACCCAGGGGGTGGGCGGCTACACCCAGGACTCCTGGGTGCAGGGGCGCCCCTGGACCTTCGACCCGGCGGCCGTCCGCGCCCCGTTCCTGGTGGTGCACGGCGACCGGGACACCGTGGTGCCCATCGCCCACTCCCGGCACAACGCCGACCTGGTCCCCGGGGCCGAGCTCCGCGTGCTGCCCGGCCACGGCCACGTGACCGTGCTCTGGGAACTACCCGCCCTGCTCACCGAGGTGCGCGCCCGCGCCTGACACCGCCCGTGCCCGCCCGTCCGCGCCTGCCGACCGCCCGCCGCCCGGCCCCTCCCGTCCGGGCCACCACGGCACGGCACGCCGGGTGGGGAGCCGCACACCCCTCCCGTCGGATCGGGCCTAGAGTTGGTTGGCGATGAACGACACTGAGCAGAAGCGGCCCCAGTCCCCGATCGGCGCACACGTGCCCGTGGCGGGCGGCATGGCGACCAAGGGCCTGGCGTACGCCGGGCAGATCGGCGCGGAGACCGTCCAGGTCTTCGTCTCCAACCCGCGCGGCTGGGCGACCAACGCGGGCGACCCCGCGCAGGACGCGATGATGCGCGAGCGCACGGACCTCCCCCTGTTCGTGCACTCCCCGTACCTGATCAACCCGGGTGCGCCCAAGGAGGAGACCGCCGAGAAGTCGATGGTCTCCCTGGAGCACGCCCTGCGCCGGGGCGCGGAGATCAACGCCCTGGGGGTGGTGATGCACACCGGCTCGGCCGTCTCCGGCGGTCGCGAGGCCGGACTGGAGCGGGTCCGTTCCCGTGTCCTCCCGCTCCTGGAGCGTCTCGGGGACGACGTCCCGCCGGTGCTGCTGGAGCCGATGGCCGGACAGGGCCAGGTCCTGTGCGCCACCGTCGACGACCTCGTCACCTACCTGGAGGCCCTGGACTGGCACCCCAACGTGGGCGTGTGCCTGGACACCGCGCACCTGTTCGCGGCCGGGCACGACATCTCGACCGTCGAGGGCATGCGCGAGACGATGGACCGCTTCGGGGAGGTGGTCGGCGCCGACCGCCTCAAGCTGATCCACGGCAACGACTCCAAGGCGCCGTGCGGCAGCAACAGGGACCGGCACGAGAACATCGGTCTGGGCCACATCGGCGCCGAACCGTTCGCGGAGCTGTTCCGCCACCCGGTGACCGCCGGCGTCCCGATCACCCTGGAGACACCCGGTCCCGAGGGTCCGCACGCCGAGGACGTGGCGACCCTGAAGAGGCTCCGCGCCGAGGCCTGATCCTTCGTGCCCCCGCCCGCGTCACCGGGCGGGGCCGGGGCGCGGCGGGAGGGCGGTCAGTCCCGTTCCGGCGGCCCCTGGGACGGGCCCCTCCCCGCCCGGAACCGGTGGAAGGTGCCGCTCAACCGTCCCGGTCCGGAGCCCCGGGAGCTCTGGGGGCCGACGGGGTGGCGGTCACCGGCTCTCCTCCTCGGTCACGGGGCGCGTGGCGGCCTCGTGCAGGGCCAGGTCCGCGCGACGAGCCGTCTCGGAGATCACCCGCCGGGCGAGGACGACGGTGACCGTCATGATCACGGCCCCCAGCAGGAAGGGCAGCGCGAGGTCGATCCGGCCGAGCAGCCCGCCCGCCATGGCGCCGAGCGGCGTGACGCCCCAGCCGATCATCCGGCTGACACCCGCGACGCGGCCGCGCACGGCGTCGGGGATCACGGTCTGGTAGTAGGGGCTCGCGGCGATGTTGGACACGACCATGCTGTAGCCGGACACCGTGAGCAGGACGAAGGCCACGAAGGGGTCACCGGTGAGGGCCACGCCCAGGTAGGCGACGGCGATCCCCAGGTAGCCCCGGATCACCACCGCGCGCCGCCCGAACCGGCTGATCGCCCGGTCGGCGGTCAGGCTGGCGAGGACGCCGCCGACTGCGGCGGAGGTCATGAACACCCCGAAGAGAGCGCTGGAGACCCCGAGGCCGTCCTGCGCGTGGAGCACCAGCACGGCGCCTCCCATGTTGCCCCCGACCATCATCCCGGCGTTGCAGAGCGTGTTGCCGCGCAGGATCGGGTCACCGAGGACCTGCCGGAAGCCCGCGCCGGTGGAGCGCCAGAACCCCTCGGTCCGCGAGGCGGTCCCGTCCCCGGGCACCGATCGGCGCCACACGAGCGGGATCGCGCACAGCAGCAGCACGCACAGCGCGTAGGACCCGGCGATGCCCGCCAGGGGCGCGACGGCCCCCGCGGCGAACAGGAATCCGGCGACCGGGCGGCCCAGGCACTCCTGGGCGACCAGACGGCCGCCCTCCACCCGGCTGTTGGCCCGGTCCAGGAGCCGGGCGGGGACCAGTTGGACCACCGCGATCCGGCTCGCCGGGTCGGTCACCGTCTCGCAGCAGATCAGCGCGAACATCGCCGCGTAGAGCGCCCACACGGACAGGTTCCCGGTGACCAGGGTCAGGATCAGTCCGAGCATGACCAGGACGGCCACGGTGTTGGACACGACCATGGCGCGCATCCGGTGCACCCGGTCGATGAGGACGCCCGACAGCGGGGCGAGCAACAGCCAGGGCAGGAAGCGCACGGCGGTGAGACCGGCGACGAGGAGCGGGTCCTGGGTGAGGGAGACGGCGATCAGCGGCAGCGCCACAGTGAGCATGCCGTCCGCCAGGTTGGTGAACACCCCGGCGCCCCAGAAGCGGTGGAAGTCCGCGCTGAGGCGTTCGGAGCGGGGTGCGGTCGGGGTGGGGGGTGGGGTGGACATGCGGCTCCTGAAGGGGGGTGGTGTTCAGGTGACCCTGTGACGTGTGGGGGTCAGGGGGGCGTGGGGCCGGGGTCGTGGCCCTCGCTCGCGTCCGTCGGCGCGAGGTGGGGGAACAGGTCGGTGTGCAGTTCCACCGACTCGGTGTCGGGATGGCTTCGGGCCGTGCGTCCCTCGTACCGGCGGGTCCAGGAGCGGATGAACTCCTGGAGAGCCTCGCCGAACTCCTCGGTCTCCTCCGGGGTCATCCGCGCGTGGGCCAGGGAGTCCTGCGCGCCCGCCTGCCAACGGCGGACCGCCGGGGCGTCGGGGCTGGTCCTGACCAGGTCCCGCCACCGTTCGAGGCGTTCCCTGCGACCGCCGTAGTAGCGGTCCAGGACGATCTCGGCGGCCGCTCGTGTGGCCGGGTCGCGCAGGTGGTCGATCCCGCTCATGCGCCAGCCGCCGGGGCGGACGCGCCACCACCGGTCCCGGCGGCTGGCGTGGCCGGGGTCGGCCTCGACGAACCCGTACCGGGAGAGTTGGCGCAGGTGGTAGCTGGTGGAGCCGCTGCTCTCCCCCAACCGTTCGGCGAGGATGGTCGCGGTCGCGGCGCCCTGGACGGTGAGTTCGTCCAGGATGCGGGCGCGCAGGGGATGGGCCAGGCCGCGCAGGGCCTCGGCGCCGACCTCCAGGGACGTGTGGCCGGAGACCGTCGCCCCCGTGGGCTCTTCTGTGTCCATGCCCGAACCGTACTCCAAAGAGATCTTTGCAAAAATACTTTTGCAGAAGTTTCTTTGCGAAATTTCCGATCCAGGGGCCGACCTACCGGGGCACCCCACCCCCCGAAAGGCACCCGCATGGGCGACAATGGGCGAAGGCCCGTGGCGGGACGGGCCCCGGGAACCGAGGAGGCCGTCACCTCATGGAACCGTTCTTCATGGTCATCGGCGCGGCGATCGCGGCCGCCGGATACCTCGCGGGGCGTCGCACCGCCCGCCGTGAGGCCCGGCGCGAACTCCAGCGGCACCACGGCACCCCGCAGATCCCGGACCGTGGCCAACGCACCCCCCAGCCGGTCTGCGGCTGCGGCCACAACCTGGTCTTCCACGACCACGAGACCAAGCGCTGCCAGACCCAGGTGGTCATCCCCGGCCGCTGGACCGGCCAGGCCAACTCCACCTACAGACAGTGCATGTGCCAGGGCTACCGGGGCCCGACGCCGGTCGACGAGTACTACGCCCCCGACTACCTCGACGGCACCGGACCCTGACCCGCCCCCTCGGCGGAGCCGTTCGGTCGCCCGAGAACGGCACGAACACGCAGGTCAGCGACGCCTCTCCCGGCTCGCCGACTACCCTGGGGCGAGGCGGCACGTGCCCGCCGCACCACTCGGGAACCCGGAGCGCACCGCCATGAAGTACACCGTCTCCATCGAGATCGCCCTGCCCCGGGAGAGGGTGGCGCGGTTGCTCTCCGACCCGGAACACCTGCCGAAGTGGCTGCGGGGACTGGTGTTGCACGAGCCCCGGAACGGGGTCCACGGGCAGGTCGGCACGGTGTCGCGGGTCGTGCTGCGGACGGGGCGGCAGGAGATGGAGTGCACCGAGACCATCACGCGCCGGGAACCTGCGGACCCGCACGGGATCCCGGCGGAGGACGTCGTCCACTACGAGCGCGAGATCGTCACCGAGGGTATGTGGAGCGCGGTGCGCGACCGGCTGACCGAAGCCGGTCCTGGAAGGACCCTCTGGGTCAGCGAGAACGAGTACCGCTTCAGCGGCGTGATGATGAGGCTGGTGGGGTTCCTGATGCCCGGAGCCTTCCGCAAGCAGTCACTCCAGCACATGCGGGACTTCCGGGCCTTCGCCGAGCAGGGAGAGGACGTCCGCGCAGCGCGGGGCTGACCCGCGACCAGCGTTCGCCTCCCCAAGGCCCGGCCCCGGACCCGTCACCGGCACGGGACGACCCCGCCCCTCCCCCACCGGCTGAGCCGAACCCCACCGAACCACCCGATCCCGCCCACACCGCCGCACTCCCCCGCGCGACCCCGGGTCCGGGCAGGGGTGATCGTGCGGGAACCTGGGAGTGCGGGCGGCGACGCGCCGGGATGACAACAGCCCCCGCGCACCGCGAGAATGTCCGCGCACCGAACAGCCAGAGAGTGGACGTTTACTCGTGACGACCCCTGTGACACCCACGATCGACCAGCGCATCGCCGAGGAGCTCGGCGTGGGCGCGCACCAGGTCAGTGCCGCCGTCGACATGCTCGACGGCGGGTCGACCGTGCCCTTCATCGCCCGGTACCGCAAGGAGGCGACCGGAGCGCTGGACGACGCCCAGTTGCGCGCGCTGGAGGAGCGCCTGCGCTACCTGCGTGAGCTGGCCGAACGCCGGAGCGCGATCCTGGAGTCGATCCGTTCCCAGGGCAAGTTGGACGACGCGCTGGAGGCCCGGATCAACGAGGCCGACTCCAAGGCCCGTCTGGAGGACATCTACCTCCCCTACAAGCCCAAGCGCCGCACCAAGGCCCAGATCGCCCGCGAGGCCGGGCTCGAGCCGCTCGCCGAGGGTCTGATCGGTGACCCGAACCAGGACCCGCAGGAGGTGGCCGCCGCCTACGTGGACGCCGACAAGGGCGTGGCCGACGTCAAGGCCGCCCTGGACGGGGCCCGCTCGATCCTGGTCGAGCGGTTCGCGGAGGACGCCGACCTCACCGGCACACTGCGCGAGCGCCTGTGGGAGAAGGGCCGACTGGGATCGACGGTCCGCGAGGGCAAGGAGGAGGACGGCGCCAAGTTCGCGGACTACTTCGACTTCTCCGAGCCGCTCACCGCGCTCCCCTCCCACCGTGTCCTGGCGATGTACCGCGGTGAGAAGGAGGAGGTCCTCACGCTCAACCTGGAGCCCGAGGAGACCCCCGAAGCGGGCCCGGACGGCACCGTCCCCCGCAGCTCCTACGAGAACGCCATCGCGTCGCACTTCGCGATCGTGGACCGCGGCCGCCCCGCCGACCGCTGGCTCCAGGACACCGTGCGCTGGGCCTGGCGCACCCGGATCCTGGTCCGACTCGACATCGACGTCCGCATGCGCCTGTGGCAGCGGGCCGAGGACGACGGCGTCAACGTGTTCGCCGCAAACCTGCGCGACCTGCTGCTGGCCGCTCCCGCCGGAAGCCGCTCCACCCTGGGCCTGGACCCGGGCCTGCGCACCGGTGTGAAGGTCGCCGTCACCGACCCCACGGGCAAGGTCGTGGCCACCGACACGGTCTTCCCGCACGTGCCGCGCCGCGACTGGGACGGCTCCATCGACCGGCTGGCCAAGCTGTGCGCCGCCCACGACGTGGAACTGGTCGCGATCGGCAACGGCACCGCCTCACGGGAGACCGACAAGCTGGCGGGCGACCTGATCAAGCGCCACCCCGAGCTGAGGCTCACCAAGGTGATGGTGTCGGAGGCGGGCGCTTCGGTGTACTCGGCCTCGGCCTACGCCTCCGAGGAGCTGCCGGACCTGGACGTGTCCCTGCGCGGCGCCGCCTCCATCGCCCGGCGCCTCCAGGACCCCCTGGCCGAGCTGGTCAAGATCGACCCCAAGTCCATCGGCGTGGGCCAGTACCAGCACGACCTCGCGGAGGCGAAGCTCTCACGCTCCCTCGACGCCGTGGTCGAGGACTGCGTGAACGGCGTGGGCGTGGACGTCAACACCGCCTCCGTGCCGCTGCTGACCCGGGTGTCGGGCGTGACCTCCACCCTGGCCCGCAACATCGTGTCCCACCGTGACGCCAACGGCCCGTTCCGGACCCGCGACGCCCTGCGTTCGGTGCCCCGACTGGGCCCCAAGGCCTTCGAGCAGTGCGCGGGCTTCCTCCGGGTGCCGGGCGGCGACGACCCGTTGGACGCGTCGGCGGTGCACCCCGAGGCCTACCCGGTGGTGCGACGCATCCTGGACCGGGCCGGAACCGACCTGCCGTCCCTGATCGGGGACAGGAAGGCGCTGTCGGGGGTCCGCCCCGAGGACTTCGTGGACGAGAAGTTCGGTCTGCCGACCGTCACCGACATCCTCAGCGAGCTGGAGAAGCCCGGCCGCGACCCGCGACCCGCCTTCACCACCGCCACCTTCAAGGAGGGTGTGGAGACGCTGGACGACCTGGAGCCGGGGATGCTCCTGGAGGGGGTGGTCACCAACGTGGCCGCCTTCGGCGCGTTCGTGGACGTGGGCGTGCACCAGGACGGACTGGTCCACGTGTCCGCGCTCTCCAACAGGTTCGTCGAGGACCCGCGCGAGATCGTCAAGCCCGGTGACATCGTCAAGGTCAGGGTCCGCGAGGTCGACATCCCCCGCAAGCGCATCTCGCTGACCATGCGCCTGGACGACGAGGCCCCGGCCCCCGGCGGTCAGGGCGGCGGTCGCGGGGAGCGCGGCAGCCGTGGCGGCAACGGCGGCGGCCAGCCCCGGGGTGGCGGTCGCGGCGGAGAGCAGCGCCGGAGCGGTGGTCGACAGAACGGCGGCGGTCGCGGCAACGGCGGCAGGGACGCCGCCCCGGCGCCCTCGGGCGCCATGGCCGACGCGCTCCGCCGCGCGGGCCTGGGCAAGTAGCCCGTTCCCGGCCGGACGTGTGGTCCGGCCGGGCCGGTGAGGTGTGACGAAGGGGTTCCCGCTGGCCGGGGACCCCTTCTCCGTGCGCGGGGGGGTGAAGCGTCGGTCGCGGTCCGCCGGGCCACGCGCAGAGAACGTCAGTCTGTATTGACATACCCGGGTGCGTCAGTACAGACTGACACCATGAACCAGGCTTCCGCACCCACCGCCCACGACTCCGCGGACCCCGAAACCGGGCTGCGCGCCGTCCTGGCCCTGCGCCGCCTCGCCGAACGCGTCGAGGCCAACCAGGTGGCCGCCGCCCGCCGCGCCGGATGGTCCTGGCAGCAGATCGGCGACGCCCTCGGGGTCACCCGGCAGTCCATCCACACCAAGTACGGGAAGTGAGCCCCATGGGCACCGGAACGCGCACCGGCCTCGGCCGGACCTACCTGGACGCCAACACCGAGGCCCTGCTCAGGGGTGACCGCAGGGTCGGCACCGAACACGTGCTCCTGGCGCTCCTGCACGACGACGCGTCCACCCGCGCCCTGGACACCGACCTGACCAGCGCCCACCGGGCCCTGGAACTCCTGGACCAGCGCGCCCTGAACCAGCTGGGCATCGCCCCGCCCTCCCCCGGCCCGGTCCTGCCCGGCCGGGCCGGGGACCGCCTTCCACTGACCCCCGCCGCCAAGGCGGTCTTCAAGGGCCTGCGCGCCGAGGCCGGGCGGGAGCGCATCGGCCTGGAGCACGTCCTCCTCGGCCTGCTCGGGCGCACCGCCCCCGACCCCGCCGCCGCACTCCTGGACGCCCTCGGCACGGACCGGGACGCGGTCCGCGCCCGCCTGGGGGGCTGAACACGGTGCCCCACGCGCTTCCCGACCACACGACCGGCACGCTCACCTCGCACGACGGCACCGCCCTGGGGTACCGACGCCTGGGGTCCGGCCCGGCCGTCGTCCTCACCCACGGCTCCCTGATGAGCTCCCACGACCTCCTGCTCCTGGGCGCCGCCCTCAGCGGCGAGTACACCGTCTACCTCCCCGACCTGCGCGGGCGAGGACTCAGCGGCGCGTACGGGCCCGACCACACCCTGGAGAACGCCGCCCGGGACGTGGCCGCCGTCATGGAGCACACCGGGGCCCACCGGATCTTCGGTCTCAGCGGCGGTGCCGTCCCCCTCCTGCGATGGGCCCTGGACGCACCCGCGGGGTACCGGATCGCCCTCTACGAACCTCCGCTGCCCCTGCGCGACTTCTCTCCGACGGCGTGGCTGCCCCGCTACGAGCGCGAACTCCGTCGCGGGCGCGCCGCCTCGGCCGTGGTCACCGTCATGCGCGGCACCCAGGACCCGCCGTGGACGCGTCGCGTACCCCGGGCCGTGCTGGTCCCGCTCATGGGCCTGGGCCTGCGCGCCCAGGCGCGGCGGGCCGAGGGCGGCCTCACGCTGCGGGACCTGTTGCCCACCATGGGCCCCGACGCCCGGGTGGTGCGGGAGGCCACCGACCTCACCCGGGCCGCCACGCGGGTGCGCTCCGACGTCCTGCTGCTCGGCGGTTCCCGGAGTCCCGGATACCTGCGCCGGGGCCTGGACGCCCTCGACGCCGCCCTGCCGTACGCCCGGCGGGTGGAGTTCGAACGCCTCGGCCACCTGGCGGCGGACAACGGCGGTCGCCCCGACCTGGTCGCGCGGGCTCTGGCGGACTTCTTCGGGCCGCGCGTCAGTCGGAGCGCTCGGAGTTGACCCGCTCGGCCAGCGCCCGCAGCAGTTCGTCGGCCAGGGGCAGCTTGCGCAGCTCCTCGGGCCCGGGGAGCGGACCCCTGGCCCGGTCCCCCTGTTCCCGGACCTCCCCGTGCAGACGCTCCATGGTCTCGTCCAGCCGGTGGGCGGTCTCGGCCGCCTCACGGATCTCGTCGAGCAGCCGGTCCGGAACCGACTTGCCGTACTTGTAGTAGATCTTGTGTTCCAGGCTGGCCCAGAAGTCCATCGCGATGGTGCGGATCTGGATCTCCACCGGCACGTCCTCGGTCCGGTCCGACATCCGCACCGGCGTCTCCACCAGCAGGTGCAGGCTCCGGTACCCGTTGGGCTTCGGGGAGCGGACGTAGTCGCGCTCCTCCATCACCCGGATGTCCTCGTGCCCGGCCAGCATGTCCCGGATCGTGTAGGTGTCCGAGACGAAACTGCACGTCACACGGATACCGGCGATGTCGAGGATGGACCCGCGAATCTCGTTGAGGTCGTAGGGCACCCCGCGACGCCGCGCCTTCTCCATGATGCTGGCCGGCGTCTTGAGCCGGGAGCTCACGTGCTCGATCGGGTTGTGGTCGTGGGTGTAGCGGAACTCCTCGTTGAGGATGTTGACCTTCGCCATCACGGTGTCGATCGCGAACTTGTACGACAGGAGGAAGCGCGCGACGTCGTCGCGAGCGGCCAGCAACGCCTCCGGTACGTCTTCCACCACGAATCGACCCCCGTCACACCAGTACCAAACCCCGTGGACAAATGTTATCGACCACCGGAGCCCCCGGGGGGTGGGGGCGGGCGCTACCTCGGCGCGAAGCCCACGTCGGACCACAGGGCGCGCAACGGCGAGTCGTCGGCCTCGCTCAGGGAGTCCGTGAGGTCCCACACCCGGGCCACGGTCGATCCCGGCCGGACCGGGCCCCACCCCGGGTCGCCACCGGACACGAAGGCGCTCCAGGCGGCCAGCATCCGCTCGGACAACCCCAGGTACGCCGCGTCCGGCGGACCGTCGCACAGAAACCGCGCCAGGTCACAGTCCATGTTGCCGAACGCGAAGGGGAGATCGAAAGCGTGGCAGGCCCCCAGAGCCCCGTCCAGCACACGGCTGCGCGCGGCGAACCGGAAGAGGTGCGCGCTACCACCCGCGGCCGCCTGTGCCTCCGCCACCCGGGTGGAGTACTCACAGAACATGGCGTCGCCACGGATCTCGCAGTAGAGGTCGGCGAGCGAGGCCCCGGGGTGGACCGCGCGGTAGACCTCCACCGCCTCCTCCCCCAGGCCGAGGCGGGTGGCGGTGACCGCGAGGGCCGACGCGTCCTCGATCTCGACCTTCTGGCCGAGCCCGGTGAAGAGCGTGAACTCGTCGGTGTTGTGGCCCACCAGCAGCGCCACGTCGCGGGCGGCGCCCCGCGCGATCGCCGCCAGCGGCGGCTCGGGGAGTTCGGGGCCGCCCACCACGGGCGCGTAACAGGTGAACGCCTTGGACCGGACCCCTCTGCTGGTCCTGCCGGTACCGGACAGGATCGCGTCCGTGGCGGCCAGGAGCCGCTCCGGCGCCACCTCGGCCAGGGCGTCGGCCTCCAACCGCACCCCGACCTCCCCGGCCACACCCTCAGCGACCAGGCGCGCGGTCTCGACGGTGACCATGTCCCCCGGGACACTGTGCGCGACAGCACGGTGGAAGAGCCCGCGCGCCTCGGGTGAGGCCATGAGGCAGACCACGGCTCCGGCTCCGGCGGACTCCCCCGCCACGGTGACGTCTCCGGGGTCCCCGCCGAACGCGGCGATGTTGTCCCGGACCCAGCGCAGCGCCGCGATCTGGTCGAGCAGTCCCCGGTTGTCGGGCCGGCCGGGGACGTGGCCGAAGCCCTCGAACCCCAGCCGGTAGTTGACGGTCACCACGACGATGCCGGTCTCGGCCAGGCGCGTGCCGTCGTAGGTGGCCTCCGAACCGGAGCCGACGATGTAGGCGCCGCCGTGGATCCACACCATGACCGGAACGCCGGAACCCGGCCCGGCCCCGTCCCGTGGGGACCACACGTTGAGGACGAGGCAGTCCAGGGAGGTGTGCGCGTCCCAGGGCTCGGTGCCGATGAACTGGGCGCTCTGCGGCGCGGGCGGTCCCGGCTCGGAGCAGTCGCGGACGCCGTCCCAGGCCGGGGCGGGCGCGGGGGCGGCGAAACGGTGTTCCCCGAAGGGCGCGGCGGCGTAGGGGATGCCCCGGTGCAGGGTGATCCGCCCGTCCTCGGAGCGGGGCGACACGGTGCCGCGCACGCGTCCGTTCGCGGTCTCCACGATGTGCTCGGCGTCCACGGGTGCCTCCTGGGGGTCGGTGCCGGTTCCACCTAACACCGTTAGGTTTGCGTGCGCAAGACCTGCGGAGCCGCACGAAGCACGGGAGACGGAACCCTGGAGGACGCTCGTCCGTCGAAACCAGCGATAGGTTTCGGCTGGATCCTCCCGGATCCTCCCGACGTGGATCCCCCCGCCTCGCACCCCACCGACCCGCCGCCCCACCGGGGCGACAGCGCCGGAAAGGCCCCACCCCATGCACGCTCCCCTGTTCACCGCGCCCGTGCTGCTGGTCGAACAACCCCGCCGTCTGTTCGCCGCCGAAGGACACTACGAGGTCCTCAGCGACCGGGGCCAGCCGCTCGCGTACGTGAACGAACACATGACCGCGTGGACGCGGACGCACCGACGCGCCTCCCAGCTCCCGCACCGGTTCACGATCTACGCCCCCGACGGCCACCCGCTCCTGACCCTGGACAAGCCCTGGGACCGCGGCCGCCCCTACATCCACGTGAGCGGCCCGCACCACGAGCCCTACGGCACCATCGTCCAGGACCGCTCCTTCCTCGGCTCGCGGTTCCGCCTCAACGACCCCCGGGGCCACACCGTCGCCGAGATCCGGGGCGACTGGAGCGGCTGGGACTTCACCGTCCTGGACCACGCCGGGATCGAGATCGCCCGGATCGGCAAGGAGCACCCCGGGCTGGGCGGTGGGTTCTTCACCACGGAGGACCGCTACGCGCTGGAGTTCGCCTACGACCTGCCCTGGCCGCTGCGACGCCTGGTGATCGGCGCCGCGATCACCATCGACGTGCTGCTGCACGAGCGCGAGCCGGAGTTCTACCACTCGCACTACGCGGACTTCCACCGCCATCCCGAGTACGGATACGAGCCGCGCCACCACTGGCACCACCCCCGGCGCGGATACGTCGTCGACCGGCGCCGACGCCGCCCCCTGGTGGCACACGCCTTCGTGCCGGTCCGTCGTCGGCCCCGCGTGGCCTCCGGCGAGCACGCGGCGGTCTCCCGACGCGACTACCGCCCGGTCTCCGCACGGTCCGAGGCCCCCGCACCGAGGGCCGCCCGCGCCCCACGCGTGGAGCGCCGGGGCGGAGCGGGGTTCGCCTCGCGTTCGGAGGCCCCCGCCAGCGGCTGGACCTCGCGCCGTGAACGCCGCGGACGCGCCCAGGGGGGCGGCGGGACCTCGCGGGCCGCCCGGGTCAAGCGCGAGGTGTCGGGGAACAGGACGGCCGGTCGGGCCTCGGACGGGACGACCGGAAGCGCCGACCGCTCCTCGTCGAGCCCGTCCCCGGGGATCCCCCGTTCCCTGGGCGCCCCCTCCCGCAAGGCGTCCACCTCGCGCGGGACCCCGGCGTCCCGGAGCGCCTCCTCGTCCCGCGGTACCTCCTCACGCAGCGCCTCGTCATCACGCGGGACCTCGTCCTCGTCACGCGGGAGCGCCTCCCGGAGCGGGTCGAGCCGTCTCTCCGGTGGTGGCCGTGGCTTCGGCAGGGCCACCTCCAGCCGGTCCAGCGGTTCGGGAGCGGGCCGTTCGAGCTCCAGCCGTTCGAGCTCCAGTCGCAGGTCCGGCGGAGGCCGCTCGGGAGGCGGCCGTTCCAGCGGCGGCTCCTCCCGCCGCAGGTAGCCCCGGCACCCGTGTCCGGGCCCCTCGCCCCTCGGTGACACACCGTGGCGAGGGGCCCGTCCGCGTCCGGACGCCACACGCCCGTGAGCGGTCGGGCCCGCGATACATACCATCTGGTCGGTATGATGTGCGCCGACACCGCTCCACCATCAGGAAGGGCCCAGCATGCGCGCCATCCAGATCACCGAGTTCGGCGGACCCGAGGTCCTCGTGCCCACGGAGCTGCCGGACCCGGAGCCGGGCCCCGGTCAGCTCCTGGTCGACGTCGCCCTCAGCGGGGTGAACTTCGCCGACACCCACCAGGCGGAGAACAGCTACCTGTCCCCCTCCGACCTGCCCATGGTCCCGGGCAGCGAGGTCGCCGGGCGCACCGGGGACGGCCGCCGGGTGGTGGGCCTGCTCAACGGCGGTGGAGGCTACGCCCAACGGGCGGTGGTCGACCCCAACCTGGCGTACGACATCCCGGACGACGTGACGGACGCGGCCGCGCTCGCCCTGGTCGTGCAGGGCGCCTCGGCCTGGCTGCTGCTGCGCCGGACCACCCGGATCGAACCCGGGGAGTCGGTCGTGGTGCACGCCGCCGGCGGCGGCGTGGGCACCCTCGCCGTGCAACTGGCCCGGCGGTTCGGCGCCGGTCGGGTCATCGCCGTGGCCAGCACCGGGGACAAGCGCGACCTCGCCCTGGAGCTGGGCGCCGACGCCGTCGTGGACTCCTCCGCCCCGGACATGACCACCGCGCTGATCGACGCCAACGAGGGCAGGCGGGTGGACATCGTCCTGGACATGGTCGGCGGCCGGATCACCGACGAGAGCGTCCGGGCCCTGGCCCCGTTCGGGCGTCTGGGCTTCTACGGGATGGCCTCGCGCGAACAGCCCTCCCCCGTGAAGCTGCCCAACCTGATGCGCCACTCGGCCACGGTCGGCGGCATGTGGCTGCCACACGCCTACCTGCTTCCGGGCGACGTGGTCGGCCAGGCCATGCGCGAGCTCTTCGCCCTGGTCTCGGAGGGCGCCCTCCGCCCGGTGCTGGGGACCATCTACCCCCTGACCGAGGCCCGGCGCGCCCACCAGGACCTGCGGGCCCGCGGCACCGTGGGCAAGCTGACGCTCGACCCCTCGGCGTAGCGGGACGCACCTCTCAGAACGCCCACCTTTACGAAGTAGATTCACTATTGTCCGGTTTCCTCCGTTCCGGGTGGCACCCGGAACGGAGGGGACGGCTTCCGGCGTCAGGCCCGGGCCGCGCGCACGGCCTCCCGGACGGCGGGCACCACCTCGGCGGCGAACAGCTCCACCTGCGTGGCCGCGTTCTCCGCCGGGCCGAGCACGAACGTGTCCATGCCGTGCTCCAGCACGAACCCGGTCACCGCCTCGACCCACGCCTCCACCGGTCCGCGCAGAGGGTCCCCCGGGGCGCCCTCGACGCCACGTCCGGTGATCGTGCCCCACAGGTTGTACACGCGGCGCACGGACGCCGGGTCCCGCCCGGCCTCGGCCGCTCCCGCGTCGATCCGGGCGTGCGCCTCCGCCAGCCGCTCCGGCCCCAGGTTCGCGTGGGAGACCACCCAGCCGTCGGCGCTCCGGCCCACGGCCCGCAGCATGCGCGGACCGCCCACCCCGAGCCAGATACCCATGTCGTGCACGGGGGCGGGTCCCGGCCTGACCCCCGCGAGCCGGTGGTACTCCCCCGCGAAGCGCACCGAACGCTGGTCGGACCACATCAGCCGGATCACCTCCATCGCCTCCAGGAGGGAGTCCGCGGCCTCGCGCGGGGTCCGGCGCTCGCCGCCCATGGCCTCGATCGCCTCCCAGAACGCCCCGGCACCCAGGCCGAGCTCGAACCGTCCCCCGGAGAGCACGTCCAGGGAGGCCGCGTTCTTGGCCAGGACCGCCGGTGGCCGCAAGGGGAGGTTGGCGACGTCAGGGAAGACCCGCAGGCGCTCGGTGCGGGCCAGCACCGTGGCCATCAGGCTCCAGGTGTCCAGGTGGCGCCGCTGGTAGGGGTGGTCCTGGAACCCGGCGAAGTCGAGACCTCCGCGCTCCGCCGCCTCGATCACCGCCCAGGTCCGCCGCAGGGTGTCCGGGTCGGCGTCCGGGGAGGGGAAGACACCGAAGGCGATCTCGCGCCCGTAGTCAGTACTCACGCTCGTGGCTCCTTTCCACGCGGATCCGTCAGCGGTACACGAGGTCGGCGTATTCGCGGTGGCGTCCGATCCACTCCTTGACGAAGGGGCAGAGAGGGAGGACGGCGAGCTCGCGGGTACGGACGTCGTCCAGGGCCGCGCGGACCAGGATGCTGCCCAGCCCCCGCCCCTCGTAAGCGGGGTCGATCTCGGTGTGGGTGAAGGTGATGAGCTCGTCGGTGAGGATGTACTCCGCGAATCCGGCGACCTCGCCGTCGGTGGTGACCTCGTAGCGGCGGCGCTCGGGAACGTCGGTGACCTCGGTGGCCATGGTGGAACCTCCTGTGTGCGTGGCACGGGCGACCGCGCCCGCGTCCGCGTCATTGTCCCCTGGCCTGCCCACCGGCCCCTTGCGGCACGCGCCCTCACCGACATAGAGTCTCCGTGACATACCGACCAGTCGGTCTAGGGAGTACGCATGACATCGCGGTTCGGCGGGCGCACCGCCATCATCACCGGTGCCAGTCGCGGCATCGGCCTGGCCGTCGCCCAGCGACTCGTCTCCGAGGGCGCACGCGTGTGCGTCACCGCGCGCAAGCCCGAACCCCTCAAGGAGGCGGTCGAGGCCCTGGGCGGCCCCGAGCACGCCATCGGGATCCCCGGCCGGGCCCACGACCCCGAGCACCAGGACGCCGCGATCGCCGCCACCGTCGACGCCTTCGGCGGCGTCGACCTGCTTGTCAACAACACCGGGATCAACCCGGTCTACGGCCGCATGGTCGACCTCGACCTCGACGCCGCCCGCAAGATCTTCGAGGTCAACGTGCTCTCCGCGATCTCCTGGGTCCAGAGGGTGTACCGCGCCGGAATGGCCGAGCACGGCGGCGCCATCGTCAACGTCTCCTCCGTGGCCGGAACCAAACCCGCCCCCGGAATCGGCTTCTATGGCGCCAGTAAGGCCATGCTCAGCCACATCACCGAGGAACTCGCGGTCGAACTGGGCCCCGGGGTCCGTGTGAACGGGGTCGCCCCCGCCGTGGTCAAGACCCGCTTCGCGGAGGCCCTGTACGAGGGGCGCGAGGAGGAGGTGGCCGCCCAGTACCCTCTGGGCCGCCTCGGCGTGCCCGAGGACGTCGCGGGCGCGGTCGCCTTCCTGCTCTCCGAGGACGCCGCGTGGGTCACCGGCCGCACCCTGGTGCTGGACGGCGGCGTCACCCTGACCGGAGGGGTGTGAACGGCATGGATCCCGACGGCATCGGAGCCGTGGTCACCGGCGGCGGGAACGGGATCGGCGCGGCCCTCGCCCGCCGCCTCGCCGGGGCCGGAGCACGCGTCGTGGTCAACGACCTGGACGCGGACGCGGCGCGGGCGGTGGCCCGGGAGATCGGCGGGACCGCCGTCCCCGGGGACGCCGCGAGCGAGGAGGGCGTGGCCGCCCTGGTCGGCGAGGCCGGGGAGCGTCTGGGCGGGATCGACCTGTACGTGGCCAACGCCGGGGTCGCCGTCCACGGCGGACCCGAGGCCCTGGAGGCCGACTGGGACCTGTCCTGGCAGGTCAACGTGATGGCGCACGTGCGCGCGGCCCGAGCGCTGGTCCCGGGGTGGCTGGAGCGCGGCCGTGGCCGCCTGCTCACCACCGTGTCCGCCGCCGGCCTGCTCAGCATGCTGGGCAGCGCCCCGTACTCGGTGACCAAGCACGCGGCGCTGGCCTTCGGTGAGTGGATGTCGGCCACCTACGGGGACCGGGGCATCACCACCCAGTGCCTGTGCCCCCTCGGTGTGCGCACCGGCATGCTCGACTCCACCGGGCCGGAGGGCCGCGCCATCCTCGCCGGTGAGGCCATCAGCGCGGAGGAGGTCGCCGAGGCCGTGATGGCCGGGCTGGCGGACGGGCGCTTCCTGATCCTGCCCCACCCCCGGGTCGCCGACTACTACGCCGCCCGGGCCACCGACACCGACGCCTGGCTGGCCGGGATGCGCCGTCTCCAGGCACGGGTGTTCACCAGCGAGGAGCGAGCATGAGCGAGGCACTGCCCGGCCTGGACCTGGAACGGCTGCGCGCGCACCTGGACCGCGAAGTGCCCGGCCTGGTCTCGGGGCCGCTCGCGGGCCGGGTGATCACCGGGGGGAAGTCCAACCTGACCTACACGGTCACCGACGGCGCCGGATCGTGGGTGGTGCGCCGCCCGCCGCTGGGGCACGTGCTCGCCACCGCCCACGACATGCCCCGCGAGTACCGCGTGATGACCGCGCTGAGCGGGACGGCCGTGCCGGTGCCGCACACCCACCTGCTGTGCGAGGACACCGAGGTGCTGGGCGCGCCGTTCTACGTCATGGAACACGTGGCGGGCACCCCGCTGCGCACCCTGGACGAGATCGCCCCGTTCGGTTCCACGGGGGTGCGCGCGCTCGCGGACGCCCTCGTCACCACGCTGGGCGAGCTGCACGCGGTGGACCCCGAAGAGGTGGGCCTGGCCGACTTCGGCCGCCCGGTCGGCTTCCTGGAGCGCCAGGTGCGGCGGTGGAGCAGGCAGCTGGAGGCCTCCCGCAGCCGCGACCTCCCCGGAATCGACGAGCTCCGGGACCGCCTCGCCGCCACCCTCCCCGAACAGGGCGCGCCAGCGATCGTGCACGGTGACTACCGGCTCGACAACGTGCTGGTCACCGAGGACGGTCGGCTCACCGCCGTCCTCGACTGGGAGATGGCCACCCTCGGGGACCCCCTCGTCGACCTGGGTCTGATGCTGGTCTACCGAGAGCAGCCCGTGACCGGCGGCCGGAGCCCGGCCACCTCCGCCAGGGGGTTCCCCTCCTCCCCCGAACTCGCCCGGATGTACGCGGCCGCGACCGGCCGCGACGTGTCCCGGCTCGGCTGGTACGTGGCCTTCGGCTGCTTCAAGCTCGCGGTGATCGCCGAGGGCATCCACTACCGGCACGCGCGGGGCCTGACCGTGGGGGCGGGTTTCGACGGGATCGGGGACGTGGTCGTACCCCTGGTCCAGCGCGCCCACTCCGTACTCAAGGAGGACTGAGGACCGATGGACTTCGCATTCGACGCCCGGACTGAGGAGCTGCGGGCCCGGCTGCTGGCCTTCATGGACGAGCACGTCCACCCCGCCGAGCCCGTGTTCGCCGCCCAGCTGGCCGAGCGCGCGGACCACTGGACCGTCCCGCCCGTGGTCGAGGAGCTCAAGACCGAGGCCCGGCGGCGCGGGCTGTGGAACCTCTTCCTGGCCGGGCACCCCGAACACGGGGGGCTGCCCAACCTCCAGTACGCCCCGCTGGCCGAGATCACCGGGCGCAGCCCCCAACTGGCCCCGGTGGCGCTCAACTGCTCGGCCCCGGACACCGGGAACATGGAGGTGCTGACGATGTTCGGCACCCCGGAGCAGAGAGAGCGGTGGCTGGAGCCCCTGCTGGACGGGCGGATCCGCTCCGCCTTCGCGATGACGGAGCCGGAGGTGGCCTCCTCCGACGCCACCAACATCACCACCAGGATCGTCCGGGAGGGCGACGAGTACGTGGTGAACGGACACAAGTGGTTCATCACCGGAGCGCTCAACCCGGCCTGCGAGGTCCTCATCGTGATGGGCCGAACCGACCCCGGCGCCGAGCGGCACCGCCAGCAGAGCATGGTGCTGGTGCCGAGGAACACCCCGGGGCTGCGGATCGAGCGCGGCATGAGCGTGTTCGGCTACGACGACAGCGACCACGGCGGTCACGCGGAGGTGTTCTTCGAGGACGTCCGCGTGCCGGTCGGGAACCTGGTGGGGGGCGAGGGCGAGGGGTTCGCGATCGCCCAGGCCCGGTTGGGACCGGGGCGCATCCACCACTGCATGAGGTCGATCGGCATCGCCGAGCGCGCCCTGGAGCTGACCTGCAGGCGGGTGCTGGAGCGGGTCGCGTTCGGTCGGCCGCTGGCTGAGCAGGGCGTGGTCCGTGAGTGGATCGCGGAGGCCCGGGTGGCGATCGAGCAGCTGCGCCTGCTGGTGCTCAAGACGGCCTACCTGATGGACACCGTGGGCAACAAGGGGGCGCACACCGAGATCCAGGCGATCAAGATCGCCACCCCGCGCACGGTGGAGTGGATCCTGGACCGGTGTGTGCAGGCGCACGGCGCGGCCGGGGTCAGTCAGGACACTCCGCTGGCCGGGTGGCAGGCGGGGGTGCGCTCGCTGCGGCTGGCCGACGGCCCGGACGAGGTGCACCTGCGTTCGCTGGCCCGGGCGGAGCTGCGCAGGTACGCGTCGGGGAACTGAGCCTCGCGCCGCCGTGGGGCGGCGCCGAGGGTGAGGGCCGGGGGCGGAACGCGCCCCCGGCCCTCGGCCGTCCGCCTCCCGTGGCGCCGGTCGGTCCTCAGGTCTGCGGGCGCAGCCCCGCGACGAGCAGGTCCGCGAAGTGGCGGCCGACGTCGTCGCCGGTGAGTTCGCCGTCGTGCCGGTACCAGGTGCCCAGGTGGTGCACGGAACCGAAGAAGTAGTCCACGACCAGGTCGGCGGGGACGTCGGAGCGGAAGACCCCCTCGCTCTGGCCCTGCTCGATCATCGCGCGGAAGATCTCGTGGTAGGCACGGCGTTCGGCCCGCACGCTGCGCTGCTTCTCTGGGGCGAGCTGGTGCATGGACCGGAAGAAGATCTTGGTGTCGTCCATGTTGGCGACGCTGGTGACGATGACGTCGGCGGCGGCGGCGTGGACGCGTTCGGCCACGGGCGCCTCGCAGGCGGAGATCTCCACGAGGTGTTCGGTCTGCATCCGCAGCACGCGCGCGTAGACCTCGTGGAGCAGGTCGTCCTTGGAGCCGAAGTAGTGGTACATGGCCCCCTTGGTCACGCCCGCCGCGGCCACGACCTCCTGGACCGAGGTGCTCTCGAACCCCTGCTCAGCGAAGAGCCTCGTGGCCGCCTCCAACAGGCGTTCGGGCACGGTTCCGTGCCCGGCTCCCGCCTCGGCCGTCCGCCGTCCTCGCGCCATGTCCCGCCTCACCTCGTGCCCCCGCGGTTCCCCGGCGGGAGTGTCGACCACCGACCCCGACAGCATACCGACCGGCTGGTACCTCGCGCGTCGCGCACGGGCGGGCCGGGGAGCACGGCGACGCGGGGGCGGCGGCCGGGCGCCTCAGTCGAGGAACCGCTCCGCGTACTCGTCGGAGGGCTCGATCGGGGTGATGACGTCGATCAGGACCCCGGCCGGGTCGGCCACGATGAAGTGCCGCTGCCCGAATCCCTCGCTGCGCAGGGTGAGCACGGGCTCCAGCCCGCCCTCGACCACCAGGCGACGCCACTCGGCGTCCACGTCCGCCACCTCGAGGTTGAGCAGCACGCCCTGGGCGGTGGACGCCCGGTGGCCCTCGGGCAGGGTCGGGTGACCGGCCGCGAGCAGGGCGAGTTCGTGGTCCGGCGGGCCGGGACGGCGCAGGCTCACGTACCAGTCCGCCACGAAGGTGTCCTCGAAGCCGAACCACCGCGTGTAGAAGGCGTGGCTCTCCTGGAGGCGGGGGGTGCACAGCACGGGGTAGAAGCCGTTGAGGCGCATGAGCGCTCCTTTCGCATACCAACGGTATGTCGAGTACGCTATTCACGTACCGTCGGTATGTCAACAGGAGGATCCGTGACCAGGGACACCGGAGCCAGGGCCGAACAACGGGAGCGCACCAGACGCGCCCTGGTCCGGGAGGGCCGCCGCCTGTTCACCGAGCGCGGGTACGGCGGGGTGGGCCTGGCCGAGATCGTGGCCGCCGCCCAGGTGACCAAGGGCGCGCTCTACCACCACTTCAGGGGCAAGACGGACCTGTTCCGGGCGGTCCTGGAGCAGGCCCAGGCGGAGGTGGGCGCCGCCGTGGCCGAGGCCGCCGACGCCCACGAGGACCCGTGGGAACGTCTGACCACCGGGTGCCGCGCCTTCCTCACCGCCAGCACCGCCCCCGACGTCCGTCGCGTCATGCTGGTGGACGGGCCCGCCGTCCTGGGGTGGAGCGAGTGGCGCGCCCTCGACGAGACCTCCTCCGCGCACCACCTGGCCGAGGAGCTCGCCTCACTCGTGGAGGCGGGCGTCATCGCGCCGCGGCCGGTCGCCCCGCTCTCCCACCTGCTGTCCGGAGCCATGAACGAGGCCGCGCTCTGGCTGGCCGACACGGGCACCGAACGCGACCTGGAGGACGTGTGGTCAGCGCTCGCGCACCTGCTGGAGTCGTTGCGCGCCGCCCCCTGAGCGCTTCTTCCGAAACCGGCGGAAGGCCGACCGCACGGGCGATATCGTGGCCCCCATGACGCAGGGGGCACGAGGGGAACGGGCGTGGGACGCGGGTGCGGCGCGGGGGCCGGAGGGCGGGACGGAGGAGTTCCGTGACGACTTCGTCGGGCGCTTCGCCGCCTACTGGCAGTCCCAGGGGCGCCCCAAGGCCGAGGGCCGCATCGTGGGCTACCTGCTGGTGGCCGACCGGGACGCGGTCAGCGCCGAGGCCGTCGCCGAGGGCGCCGGGGTGAGCCGGGGTTCGGTCTCCCAGGCGGTGCGCCGTCTGCGCGAGCTGGGGTTCGTGACCCTCGTGGACGCCCCCGACAGCCGTTCCCGGCTGATCAGCATGGACGAGGACGTCTGGGGCGGGTTCCTGCGCAACGAGCGCTCCTACCTGCGTCAGCAGCGCGACCTCGCCGCCTCCGCGCTGGAACGCCTCCCCGACCTGGGTGAGTCCTCCCGCGCCCGGCTGCACAACATGTACGACTACATGACCTGGCTGGACGGCTACCACGACGTGCTGCTGGAACGCTGGGAGGAGTACAAGGCCGCCCGGGGTGAGCGAACCCCGCCGGGCCCCGGGGCCACGACGCCGAGGCCCCGGCCGGGCACCTGAGGTCAGGGGGTCGCGGGCGCCCGCTCGTGCGGGATCACCAGCGGCGTCCCGGTTCGAGGATCCGGTACCACGTCGCAGGCCAGCCCGAACACCGACGCCACCCGCTCGGCCGTGACGACCTCCTCCGGGGGGCCGTCCGCGACCACCGCTCCTCCGTCCATCATCACCACACGCGTGGCGAACCGGGCCGCCTGGGCGAGGTCGTGCAGGACCGCGACCACGGTGCGCCCGCCGCGGTGCAGGTCGGCGAAGAGCTCCAACAGGTCGTACTGGTGCGCGATGTCGAGGTAGGTGGTGGGCTCGTCCAGCAGCAGCGTGCCGCTGTCCTGGGCCAGGACCATCGCCACCCAGGCGCGCTGGCGCTGTCCTCCCGAGAGCGACCCCACCTGGACGTGTGCGAGGTCGGTGAGCCCGGCCAGCTCCAGGGCCCGCGCCACGGCGGTCTCGTCCTCCGGGCTCCACTGCCGCAGCAGGGTGTGGTGCGGGAAGCGTCCGCGCGCCGCGAGGGCGCGGACGGTGATGCCCTCGGGGGCGAGGGGGCTCTGCGGCAGCAGCGCCAGTTGGCGGGCGACCGCCTTGGGGCGCTGTGAACGCACGTCGCGCCCGTGCAGCAGCACCCGCCCGGAGCCCGGCTTGTTGACCCTCCCCAACGCCTTGAGCAGGGTGGACTTACCGCAGCCGTTGGGGCCGACGATCACGGTGAACTCGCCCCGGGCGATGGTCAGGTCCAGGTCGCGCACGACCGGGTCCGCGCCGTAGCCCAGGGTGAGGCCCTCGGCGGCCAGGACCGGGACGGTCTCTCGGCTCACAGTCTTCCCTTTCGCCATTCACGGATGAGCAGGTAGCCCAGGTACACACCGCCGAACGCCAGGGTGAGGACGCCGACCGGCAGTCCCTCGGCGATCGGCGCGTGCTGGACGGCCAGATCGGCCGTGACCAGCAGGAACGCCCCCACGAGACCGGACAGCGCCAGGTTGGGGCCGGGCGCCCCGCTGAGCCTGCGGGCGATCTGCGGAGCGGTGAGGGACACGAACGCGATCGGCCCGGCCACGCTCACCGCCGCCGCCGACAGCACCACGGAGAGGACGACCGCGGCGGTGCGGCTGCTGGCGGCCCGGGCCCCGAGGGAGTCAGCGAGCTCGTCGCCCATCTCGTTGACGGTGATGGGACCGGCCAGGGCCACGACCATCGGGACCGCGAGCGCCAGGGTGAGCCAGATCGTGGTGGAGTGCTCCCAGGAGCGGGCCCCGAGGCTGCCGTTGACGTACGCGGCCAGGACACTGGCCTTGTCGCGGGCCATCACCGAGACCACGAAGTGCGTGAAGGCCTGGGCCATGGCGGCCACGCCGATGCCCGCGACGATCAGCCGCCCCGGGTCGCGCAGCCCGGTTCCGGTCACGGCGGCCACGACCGTCACGGCCAGGGCCGCTCCGGCCAGCGCTCCCAAGGGGACGGGCACGATTCCGGGGAACACGAGCGCGACGAGGGCCGCACCCGCCCCGGCCCCCGCGCCCAGCCCGATCACGTCGGGGCTGCCCAGCGGGTTGCGGGTCACGGACTGGAAGAGCGCACCGGCCAGGCCCAGGGCGACGCCCGTGCCCACGGCCACGGACAGCCGGGGGCCGCGCAGCCGTTCGAGGGCGAACAGGTGGGTGGCCTCCCCCTGGCCGGACAGGACGGCGGGCAGCTGGGTGAGGGGCACGCCCAGGCGGCCCAGGCTCAGGGTGGCGGCGGCCGCCGCGAGCAGGAGCACCGACAGCAGGAGTCCCACCGCCAGGGAGCGTCGGTGCAGCGGCAGCGCGACGTGGCGGCCGAGTCGCAGGACCGGGAAGGGGGGTCGCGGGGCGGTGGCGGGTTCAGGCGCCGTGCCGGGGCCCGCCCGGTCCGCCCCGGATCGGATCTGGTGGCTCACGTTCCCGTCCTCGACTTCCGGACCACGTACAACAGCACCGGCGCGCCCACGAAGGCGGTGACGACGCCCACCATGAGTTCCATGGGCCGCACCAGGGTGCGGCCCACGACGTCGGCGACCAGCAGCAGGGAGGGGCCGACCAGCAGGGCGAAGGGCACCTGGAGGCGGAAGTCCACCCCGACCAGCCCGCGCACCACGTGCGGGACCGCCAGGCCCACGAAGGCGATCGGTCCGACCGCGGCGGTGGCCCCCGCCGCGAGCACGGTGCCCGCGAGCAGCCCTCCGGAGCGCGCCAGGAACACGTTGGCGCCGGTGGCCACGGCCGCCTCCTCCCCCAGGGCCAGAGCGTTGAGCGAGCCCATGACCAGCAGGGCCAGCAGCGTGCCCGCGCCGACCACCGGCAGCACGGCCAGGACCACGTCGTAGCCGCGCCCCGCCAGCGAACCCACCACCCAGTAGCGGTAGCTGTCGAACACGTCCGGCATGTTCAGCGAGACCGCCTGGACGTAGGCCATGAGCACCGCCGAGACCACCGCCCCGGCCAGGACGAGACGGACCATGCCGCCGTCCCCGCCCCGGGTGCCCACCGTGTGGGCGGCCAGCCCGGCCAGCAGGGCACCGGGCAGGGCCCACCAGACGGTGGCGGTGGTGGAGGCGGGGCCGAGGAGCGCCGTGGCGGTGACCACGGCGGCGGCCGCGCCCGCGTTGACTCCCAGGAGACCGGGGTCGGCCAGCGGATTGCGGGTCACTCCCTGCATGAGGGTGCCCGACAGGGCCAGCGCGGCCCCGGCCACGATCCCGAGCAGGGTGCGCGGGAAGCGGCTCTCGACCACCACGGTGACGTGGGGGTCGCCCTCTCCGAGGAGCACCTGCCACACCTCGACCGGCGAGGTCGGCCTGCTGCCCGCCACCAGGCTGAGCAGGACCGCGCCGACCAGCACCGCCCCGGCCGCGACCAGGACGAGCGCGGCGCGGACGGGGCCGGTGCGGGGCGGCGCCGCGGATGTCTTCACGATCACGTCGCCGGTCCGCCTCAGTCGTCCAGGGTCCGGGCGGCCTCGTGGATGAGGGGGACGTACCGTTCGATGGCCCAGGGCACGGTGAGCGGGTTGATCAGGGAGGAGGCGGTGACGAAGGAGTTGTCGTCACTGGTGACCACGGAGCCGCGTTCGATGGCCGGGATGGAGCCGTACAGGTCCTGGGACTCGATCTCGGCCCGCGTCTCGGCGTCGGTGTAGAAGGTGAAGAGGAGGTCGCTGTCACCGAACTGGTCGGCGTTCTCCAGGCCGACCAGGGCGGAGTCGGTGCCCTCGGTCTCGGGGAAGGTGTCCACGACCGGGTCGACCTGGAGTCCCAGGCCGCGCACCATGGCGACGCGCTGTTCGTCGGGGAGGAAGACGCCGAGCGTGCCGGGCCCGTCGGTGTAGACGTAGGAGAAGGTGAGGTCGGCGAACTCGGGGTTCTCGGCCGCCGCCTCCTCGAACCGGCCCTCGATGTCCGCGACGAGGCCGTCGGCCTCCTCGGGCTGGCCGAGCGCCCGGCCGATGATCTCGATCTGCTCGTCCCAGTCGGTGCTCCAGGCGAGGTCCGGGTAGGCGACCGTGGGGGCGATGTCCGTGAGGATGTCGTACTGCTCCTGGGTCACCCCGGACCAGGGGGCCAGGATGACGTCGGGGGCGAGTTCGATGATCGCCTCGAAGTCGATGTCGTCGGCCCCGGCGAACTGCTCGGGCAGCTCCTCGCCGGACTCGGTGACGGCCTCGTGGATCCAGGGCAGGTACCCGGTGTCGTCGCTGCCCCACTCGTAGCTCTCGATGCCGACCGGCACGGTGCCCAGGGCGATGGCGGTCTCGGCGGAGCCCTGGCCGAGGGTGACGACGCGTTCGGGGCGTTCGGGGATCTCGGCGGTGCCGAGGGCGCTCTCGATGGTGACGGGGAAGGTCCCGTCCGCGTCGCCGCCCGGGGAGGTGTCCTCACCGTCCGTCCCGCAGGAGGCGAGGCCGAGGGCGAGGGCCGAGGTGAGGGCGATGCCGCCGACGCGGCGCAGGGTGGAGTTCATGCTCACTGCTTTCTTCGTCACGGGGAGCGGCCGCGTCGCTCTGGGCGGGCCGGATACGCGCAGGGGGAGGCCCAGGGGAGGGCAGCGCGAAGAAGCCAACAAAACGGGAGAACCCCGACATCAAGCAAGGTTAGTCTAACCTCACTTGATGCGATTTCAAAAAATCTGAACACGAAGCCTCCCCCACCCTGCGAGTCCGGTGGGACTCCGTCCGTTATCGGGCGCTCGATCCAGGCGGAGGGGAGTCCAACGGAGTCACCGCAGAAACCTCCTCTCGCGGAGGGACACATCGGTCTGCCGGTCGCGGGAACACGCCCAAGAAGACCGCCGCCATCGCGGCAACGGAGAAAGCCGCCCGATTCCGTGAACCGAGCGGCTGGAGAGGTGCGAGCTATGGGTGTTGTCCGTGAGGTCAGGGGCGGCGGTCGGTGAGGACGTTGCTCACCCCGCCCAGGTACCCGATGAACTGGCGGGTGGCCAGGGAACCGAGCCGTTCACGGCCCAGGAACCGGGGCGGGGAGAACCGCGTGATCGCCTCCGCGCCCGAGGCCAGCGACGCCAGCTGCACCGGCCCCCGCCGCACCCCCTCGTACCGGCGCAGCGCGGCGGCGGGATCGGCCTCGGCGCCCTCGTCGGACAGGGCCAGGGTCAGCGCCCACGCGTCCTCCAGGGCCTGGTTCGCCCCCTGCGCGGTGGAGGACGCGAAGGCGTGCGCGGCGTCGCCCAGCAGCGTCGCCCCGCCCTCACCCCAGACCCGGCGCACCCGGTGGCGCACGTGCTCGGAGAACGCGAGGTCCTCGTCGCGCAGGTCCTCCAGGACCGCGCGTACGTCGGGGTCGGTCCAGCCCTCGAACAGCCGCCGCAGCACACTCGCCGGGGAGGTCGGCGTGGGGATGCCCGGCCGCCAGCGCACGTCGAACCACCACTGCACGAGGCCGTCTCCGGCGGGCATCATCCCGCACACACCCTGACGCCCCTGGACCACGGCCGCGAGCGTGCCCGACGCCAGGTCCGCGGGCACCCGGGTCAGCCCCTGCCAACTGGCCCAGCCCGTCGGGCGGGCCGGATCGCCCTCCCACAGGTCGCGGCGTGCGGCGGAGCGCACACCGTCCGCGCCGACGACCACGTCACCGGTGGCGCTGGAACCGTCCCCGAAGAGCGCGCTCACGGTGCCGTCGGTGTTGACCCGCACCCGGGTGCACACGCGCCCGTACCGCACGGTGCCCTCGGGCAGCCCGTCGGCGAGGAGGTCGAGGAGCGCGCGCCGGGGCACGGTACGGGACTCGGACCCGTAGTGGTCGCCCACCGCGTCCACGTCGAGCGTGTAACGCGTCCGCCCGGACGGGTCGCGGTTCTCCAGGCCGTCGAGACGCCGCCCGATGCCCCCGACCTCCACCCCCAGGGCACGCAGGGCGGCGGTCCCGTTGGAGTAGAGGCCGACTCCGGCGCGGCCGGGGCGCGGTTCGGGCGCGCGCTCGTGGACCTCGACCCCGTGACCCCTCCCGACGAGTCCCCGGGCCAGGGCGAGCCCTCCCACACCGGCTCCGACGATGACGACTCTCATGAAGGCCCCACTCCCGCTCGATCGGCTGACCCACACAGTACTCACGGATCGGACGCGGGAGCAGGGCCCGGTCGGGAGGATCAGTGGAACAGGTGGACGCGGGCCTCCCAGGGACGCAGCGGGGCCGGAGCCGGGCCGGGGTCGGGGAGGTTGCCGATCAACAGTGTGGAGTCGGGGCCCGCCACGTCCTCGGGCAGATCCACTTTCACCGTGTGGTCGCTCCAGTTGGCCAGCACCAACAGCACCTGACCGTTGTACGCCCGCGTGTAGGCGTAGACCCGCGGGTCCTCCTCCAGCAGTGGAGCGAAGCGTCCGTGCGCGATGACCTGGTGCTTCTTGCGGAGCGCGATCAGACGCCGGTAGTGGTGGAAGACCGACCCCTGGTCCGCGACGGCGGCCTCGGCGTTGATCCGAGTGTGGTTGGGGTTGACTCCGATCCAGGGTGTCCCGGTGGTGAACCCGGCGTTCTCCCCCGCGGTCCACTGCATGGGGGTGCGCGCGTTGTCCCGGCTCATCCGGGCGATCCCGGCCATGGCGGTCGCGGCGTCCACCCGGCCGCTCTCCACCATGGTCTGGTGGTAGTTGAGGGTCTCCAGGTCCCGGTAGTCCGCGATGTCGTCCAGGTGGGCGTTGGTCATGCCCAGTTCCTCGCCCTGGTAGACGTACGGGGTGCCCTGCATCATGTGCAGGGTGGTGGCGATCGCGGTCGCCGACTCCACCCGGTACCGGCCGTCGTCACCGAACCGCGAGACCACGCGCGGCTGGTCGTGGTTGTTCCAGTACAGACTGTTCCAACCCCGGTCGTTGAGCCCGGTCTGCCAGCGGTTGAGCGAGGCCTTCAGCCGGACCAGGTCCAGCGGGCGGGGATCGAACTTGCCGCCGGGGCCGTGGTCCAGGTCCACGTGCTCGAACTGGAACACCATGTCCAGCTCGCGGTTGACCGGATTGGTGTGGATGCGCGCCTGCTCCACGCTCACCCCGGGCATCTCCCCCACGGTGAGCACGTCGCGTCCGGCGAAGACGGTCTCGTGCATCTCGTGCAGGAACTCGTGCATGCGCGGCCCGTTGATCGCGTGTTCGGCGAAGTCCCCGTAGTCGCCGGTCCGTGGCCCGTCGGGGAGCTTGGGGTTCTTGGACACGAAGTTGATGACGTCCATCCGGAACCCGTCCGCGCCCCGGGCCAGCCACCACAGGGCGATCTCGTGCACGGCCGCGCGCACCTTCGGGTTCTCCCAGTCCAGGTCGGGTTGCGACGGGCTGAACAGGTGGAGGTAGTACTCGCCGCGCCCCTCGTCGTAGGTCCAGGCGGGACCGGAGAAGACCGAACCCCAGTTGTTGGGCGGGCCGCCGTCGCGGCCGGGCCGCCAGACGTAGAAGTCGCGCCGGTCCGGGTCGCCCTCGCGGGAGGCGGTGAACCAGGGGTGCCGGTCGCTGGTGTGGTTGACGACCAGGTCCATCACCAGGCGCATGCCGCGCTCGTGCAGCCCGTCCCGGAGGCGGTCCCAGTCCTCAAGGGTGCCGAACCGGGGGTCGATGGCGGTGTGGTCGCTGATGTCGTAGCCGTTGTCGTCCCACGGCGAGGGGTAGACGGGCGACAGCCACACCACGTCCACACCGAGCAGCTTCAGGTAGTCGAGCTTCCCGATGATCCCGGGCAGGTCTCCGACGCCGTCGCCGTCACTGTCGCTGAAGCTGCTCGGATAGATCTGGTAGACGACGCTGGACTTCCACCAGTCGGCGCTGGATTCGGGCATGTGTTCCTTCTCGGCTCGTGGTCGGCTCACCATTCAATCGTTCCGGGCCCCCGTTGTGGAGGGGAATCGCGGCGCCTTCGGGCAGCCGGTTTCCAGGGCAGGAAGCCTCTGGAGGGAACTGGTCTGGACCGGTAGTGTGCACGGGCCCTCACGACCGGCGCGGGGGTGACGGAGGGGTGCCCCATGGAGCACGGTGGACCGACGGACGAACTCGACCGGACACCGCAGAGGCCGGAACCGCACGCCGCGCCCCGGCCCCGGCCCCGGCTGTGGTCCCGGGACTTCGCCCTCTTCTTCGCCGCGCGCGCCGTGGCCAGGACCGGGGACGGGATGCTCCCTGTCGCCCTGGCGGCCGGACTGCTCGCGCACGGGATGGGTGCGGGCGGTGTCGGGCTGGCGATGGCCGCGTTCTCCGCCTTCTTCGTGGGTTCCGTCGTCTTCGGCGGGGTGCTCTCGGACCGGTGGGGCGCCCGGCGCATGATGGTCGCCGCCGACCTGGTGCGCGTGGTCACCCAGGGGACGGCGGCCGTGCTGTTCCTGACGGGGCACGTGGTGCTGTGGCAGATCTGTGTGATCGGCGCGGTCAACGGGATCGCGGCCGGGGCGTTCCAGCCGGGGGTGGCCTCGGTGGTGCCGAGGGTGGCCCGGGACGTGCAGGGTGCCAACGGGGCCATACGCACGGCGGAAGCGCTGGCGACGCTGATCGGCCCGGCTGTGGCGGGGCTGCTGGTCGCCGTGTTCTCGGCGGCCGGGGTCTTCGTCGTGCACGCGGCGACCTACGCGGTGGGGGCGCTGCTGCTCGCGCTGATCCGGCTCCCCGAGCCGACCCGTCGGCGCGGTGAGGGGCCGGGGTACGTCGCGGACCTCGTGGAGGGGTGGAGCGAGTTCCGGTCGCGGACCTGGATGTGGTCGGTGATCCTGCTGTGGATGGTGCTGATGGTGACCATGTGGGGGCCGAAGATTCCCCTGACCTCGACGGAGATCATCCTCGGCCACGGCGCCCAGGCGTTCGGGCTGGTGAGTTCCGCGCTGGGCGGCGGCACCGCTCTGGGCGGTGTGCTCGCCATGCGGGTGCGGCCGCGTTTCCCCCTGCGCGCGGGGGCGGTCGCGCTGTTCGGGGCGGGCGCGTACTCGATGGCCGTCGGTCTGGGGTTGGGGGTTCCGTGGCTGGCGCTGGGCGCGGCGGTGAGCGGCGCCGCCGTGGGGTTCTGGGGCGTGATGTGGATGACCAGCGTGCAGACACAGGTTCCGGGGCCGGTACTGGGCCGCATCCACGCCTACGAGGTGGCCGGGTCGTTGGCCATGCTGCCGGTGGGTCAGGCCCTGGCCGGTCCGGCCGCCGGTCTGTTCGGGGCGCGGACCGTGCTGCTGGTCGGCGGGGTGGCGACGCTCGCCGTGGGACTGGTCCTGCTCTTCCTGCGGCCGGTGCGGAACCTCACCGCGGTTCCCCCGTCACACCACTGAGTGGGTCGGACCGGTCCGCGAGCCGGTCGCCCCCGTCGCGCCCGCGTCCCTGATCGGAGCGGTTCCTCGCTGGTCTCACCGTCCCGCCCCTGACAGGGTGGACCCGACACCTCCCCGGGGTACGTCTCCGGGGGTTCGCACGACGAAGGGGACGCCATGTGCTTGCACGGAACCGGTGAGACCGTGAGGGCCCGAACGGAGCACACCGCGCCCGCCGGGCCACCGATCCCTCCACTCTCCCCGCGTCCCTGGCCGAAGGGCTTCCGCCGGGTCGTCGACCTCAGCCACACCATCTCCCCCACCATGCCGTCCTGGGACGAGGAGAAGCCGGTGCGGGAGACGGTCGTCCCACCCGCCGCCCCGGGAGAGTTCGGGCTCTACCTCCAACGGTGGAGCATGACCGAGCACACCGGTACGCACCTGGACGCGCCCGGCCACGTGATCGGCGGGGGCCGTCTCGTGCCGGACATCGACCCGTCCGAACTGGTCGCCCCGGCCGCCGTGATCGACATCCGGGCCCGGGCCGCCGAGGACCCCGACACGACGGTGACCGTGGACGACGTCCACGCCTTCGAGCGCGTCCACGGACGCGTCCCCGCCGGCGCGGCGGTCCTGATGTGCTCGGGGTGGAGCTCGCGCTGGGCCGAGGGGGACGACCGGGTCCGCGGTGTCGCGGAGGACGGCTCCTGGCACTTCCCCGGGTTCTCCCCCGAGGCCTGCGACTTCCTGTTCTCCCAGCGGGCCATCGCCGGAACCGGGGTGGACACGCTGAGCACGGACCCCGGCTGCTCCACGGACTTCGCCGCCCACGAGGTGGTGGGGCGCGCCGACCGCTGGGGGCTGGAGTCACTGACCGGCCTGGAGCAGCTGCCGCCGAGCGGGGCGATGATCACGGTGGGCGTGCTGCCCGGGCTGGACGCCTCCGGCGGTCCCAGCAGGGTCCTCGCCCTCTGGTAGTCCGGGTCCGGCGTCAGAGGTGGCCCCGGACCGCACCCCCGGGGGTCCACTCCAGCAGCATGATGGTGGCGTCGTCGGTGAAGGTGCCGCGCTGGTGTTCGTGGATGTCGTGGATCAGGCGCCGCAGAGTCTCGGGGGCGGGCTCGTCGGCGGACGCGGCACGGATGACGAAGTCGGCGAAGCGCTCCAGCCCGAACATCCTTCCCTCGCTGTCGTGCGCCTCCGTGACACCGTCCGTGTAGAGCAGCACCTGGTCACCGGGTTCCAGGGTGACCCGGTGGACGGCGCGCGGGGTGGTGTCGGCGACCACCCCGTCCAGGCCGAGCGGAAGTTCGGGGGTGCGCTCCAGGGCGGCCTCCACCAGGCGTTGGCGTCGGATGAGCAGGGGCGCGGGGTGGGCGCAGTTGGCCCAGGAGAACACGCCGGTGGACAGGTCCAGGGTGGCGAAGATGGCCGTGCAGAAGCGTTCCGGAAGCCAGGTGACCAGGGCGCGTTCCACGTTCTCGGTGAGTTCCGCGAGATCGGCCCCGTTGCGGCGGGCGCTCCGGGCCCCGGCCATGGCGACCGACGCGGTCAGGCCGGAGGCGAGGTCGTGCCCCATGGCGTCCAGGATGACGGCGTGCAGGGTGTCCCGGGTGAGGGAGTGGTCGAAGGCGTCGCCGCCCAGTTCGTAGGCGGGTTCGAGAACGGCCGTGGAGACCCCGCGCCGGGTGCCGAGGGTGCGGGGCGGGAGGAAGGCGCGCAGCATCTCGGTGCGTAGCTGCACGTCGCGGGCGCGGGTGCGGCGGACGTAGGTGTCGCTGTAGGCGCGCTTGGACGTGATGACCAGGGCCAGCAGCGCGGCGAGGGTCTGGCAGCGGCGGAGCCTGGGTTCGTCGATGGCGGGGGTGCGGATGTGCACGACCCCGATGCGGTCGGCACCGTCCTTGAGCGGAAGCCAGAGGCTGAGCGCGTCGGCGCCGCCCTCGACCAGCCGCAGGGTGTCCGACCGGTAGGCCTCTCCGGCGATGGTGGACTCGACGTCGAGGATGGGCCCGCCGGTGAGCGGGACCAGCAGACGTTGTTGCAGGTCGACGAGGTGAACGGTGATCTTGCCGAGTCCGATCGCCGCCCCGTAGCGGTCGGCGGCCTCCAGGACCTCGACGGGGCCGCTGGTGTGCACGGATCGGACGAGGTTCTGGAACAGGAGTTCGCTCTGACCGAGCGCCCCCGTCGCGTCGTGTTCCTCTTCCATGCCCACCCCCGCCGTTCGCGGCCGGTCGGGGGTCCCCGGCGTCGCCCACCAGTGTCGCACCGGCGGCGCCGCTCACCCAGTCTCCGGCTGGCGTGTCCCTGATCAGGTCAAACCGGAGGATTCGGCCACACGACCCCCGGGAGTCAACTTTGATTGACTTTTTCCAGTGGTCAACCTAGATTGACTTCACGGGAGTGCGCGACGTCCGCGACCCCGCCCACCATTCGGGGAGGACCCATGACCCTCACCTTCGACGACCCCGCGCCCGACCCCCGGGATCCGCGCGCCTGGGCGGCACACGGCTTCACCGTGAACGAGGCGCACGGAGGGATCGACGCGGGCTTCCCGCCCGACACCGCCGAACGCTGGCGCGCACGCGGGGTGCACCGTCCCGCCCCGGCTCAGCGGGTGGCCCGGGCCCCGTTCCCGACGCTCCTGGAACCCCCGGGCGGAACGAAGGCTCCCACGGCGTGGGCCGCGCCGCGCTCCTCGGAGCGTGCCACGATCCGGCCGCCGTGCACACGGATCGCGACCTCGGTGTCGTCGTGCGGGTCGACGGCACCGGCTGCCACGGCCAGCCCCGGGTCGAGCACGATCCTCGGCCGCGCCCAAGCGTCGGCCGGAAAGGAGGGGGACAGGCAGGCACGGAGTTCGGCCACGGCCAGACGGACCAGCGGGAGGAGTTCGGCGGGCTCGGCGGTGACGGGCACGAGCGTCACCGGCACCCCCTCCGGGACGGCGCGCAGGCCCTCCTCCACGGCCTCCAGCCGGTGCAGCCCCAGCACCGCCACGACGCCGTCCCCGACCGCGATCCGCTCACCGCGCAGGGAGTCGAGCGCGGTCGGCGCGGACCAGGGTTCGCCCACGGGACGGGCGTGCGGGACGTGGGCGATGTGCGGAAGCGGCCAGGCGTCGGCCAGGTCCACACCGGCCAGGCGTTCGCAGGAGCGGATGACCGTGAAGGGGTCGGTGAACCCGGGCGCGGCGGCGGCCAACTGCCCGGCACCGTGCAGGGTGGTCAGGACGCCCTCCGCGACCCGGACCCGCCGCAGACCGGGGTCGGGCGCGGTGTCGAGGCTCTCCAGCGCGCGCCCGAGCAGGATCGCCTGGACCGCCGTGAGCTGGGCGAAGACCCGGCTCACCCGGGGGTCAGCGGACACCTCGGCCATGAGTTCGGCACCGATCCGTTCGTCGGTGCCGGTGAGGGGCAGACGGGCCACCCACGCGCGGGCGAAGGCGCCCAGGGCCCGGACCGCGCCGTCGACGGAGTCGGCCGCCCCGGTCAGGGGCTCGCGCTCGGCCGCCTCGGCCAGCACGGCGAAGTACAGGGCGCGTTTGCCCGGGAAGTTGGAGTAGACGGCGCCCCGGGTGAGGTCGGCGCGGTCCGCGATGCGGTCGATCCTGGCGTCGCGGAAGCCGCGTTCGGTGAACTCCTCACGTGCCGCCGTGAGCACCCGCGCCCGGTTGCGTTCCTGCTGCTGTGCCCTGCTGAGCCGGACCATCTTCCTCCTCGTCTCGGTCCCCCCATCCTACGTTGAGATACCGGAGACACTCAGATACTGTCATCATTCGAATACTCACATCATTTGAACCCGTTGGAGGGTGGAGTGCACCATGACTGAGTACGCGTTCCAGGCCCGGGGCCTGGTCAAACGGTTCGGCCGGACGACCGCGTTGAGCGGGGTCGACCTGGCCGCCCGTCCCGGGTCGGTCCTCGCCGTCCTGGGACCCAACGGCGCCGGGAAGACGACGGCCGTCCGCGTCCTGGCCACCCTCGCCCGCCCCGACGAGGGCACCGCCTCGGTCGGCGGCCACGACGTGGTGCGCGAGGCCCCTCGGGCACGCCGGCTGATCGGCCTGACCGGACAGGACTCGATGGTCGACGACGAACTCACCGGACGGGCCAACCTGGTGCTCCTCGGCCAGCTCCTGGACCTGCGCCGGGGGGAGGCGCGGGCCCGCGCCGACCACCTCCTGGCCCGGTTCGGGCTCACCGACGCGGCCCGGCGCCCTCTCTCCACCTACTCCGGAGGCATGCGGCGCCGCCTGGACCTCGCGGCCAGCCTCGTGGGGAGGCCCAGCGTGGTCTTCCTCGACGAGCCCTCCGTGGGACTCGACCCCGGGCGACGCGAGGACCTGTGGCGGATGGTCCGCGAACTCACCGCCGAGGGCACCACCGTGCTGCTCACCACGCAGTACCTGGAGGAGGCCGACGCCCTCGCCGACACCATCGCGGTGATCGACCGGGGCCGCGTGATCGCGGACGGCACGCCAGCCGAGCTCAAGCGCGTGGTGGGCGGGCAGGCCGTGTCCCTGCGCACCACGGACCCCGCCCGGACCAAGGAGGCCGCCGAGGTCATGCGCCGGGTCACGGGCCGCGAGCCCGAGCGCACCCGCCAGACCCTGTCCGTGCCGGTCGAGGGCGACACCTCGGCCTGGGACATGGCCCTGGAACTGCGGGACCGGGAGGTGGCGGTGACCGAGTTCTCCCTGCACCTGCCCAGCCTGGACGAGGTGTTCCTCGCACTCACCGGAGCACCACGGGACACCGACACCGAGAGGGAGACCCCCGCATGAGCACCACCGAGCCACGCACCGGCGCCCCGCGCCCGGCCCCGCTCGTCCGGCACGGCCTCGTCCTCGCCCAGCGCGGGCTGGCCAAGTCCCTGCGCAACCCGGGTTCGCTCGTGAACGGCGTGATGACACCGGCCCTGTTCATGGTCCTGTTCGTGTACCTCTTCGGTGGGTCGGTGTCCGGCTCCACCGACGCCTACCTCCAGTACCTCTTCCCCGGCGTCCTCGTCATGGGCGCGGGCATCGCCGGGATGCTCTCCTCGGGGCTGACCATCAACATCGACATGAAGAAGGGGGTCTACGACCGGTTCCGGAGCCTGCCCATCGCACGCTCCGCCCCTCTGCTCGGATCGGTCCTGGCCGACCTGGTCCGCTACGTGATCACGGTGGTGGTCCTGTTCGTGATCGGCCACCTCATGGGGTTCCGGGTCGAGACCGACCCCGGCTCCGCGCTCGCCGCCTGCGCGTTGGCCATCGGCTTCGGGGTCGGGCTGAGCTGGGTGATGGTGTTCCTGGGCGTGCTTCTGCGCGACGAGGGCGCTGTCATGGCCGTCACCTTCGTGGCCATCCTGCCGCTGCTGCTGGGCACCAGCATGGCCGCTCCGGTCGAGACCCTGCCCGGCTGGCTGCGCTCGTGGGCCGAGACCAACCCGGTCACCCACGCCATGGACGCCGTCCGCGCCCTGCTCACCGGCACCCCGGCGGGTGACGCGGTCACCCTCACGCTGGTCTGGTCCGCGGGGCTGGTGGCGGTGTTCGCCCCCCTGTCGGTCTGGGCGTTCAACCGCGAGCACTGAGCAGGCCTCCCCCGGCGTCGCCGATCCCCCTAGGCTGGCCCCTCCGGTCCGGTTCCCCGCCGGGACTCCCCCCGGCGGGGCACGAGAGGAGTCGCGTTGAGCGTCCAGCACCACCACGTCGAGGTGAACGGCCTCCGCCTGCACGTCGCGGAGCAGGGCGAGGGCCCGCTCGTCCTGCTGCTGCACGGGTTCCCCGAGAGCTGGTACTCGTGGCGGCACCAGTTCGCCGTCCTCGCCGACGCCGGGTACCGGGTGGTCGCCCCGGACCAGCGCGGCTACGCCCGCAGCGACCGCGCGCCCAGCACCGAGGAGTACAGCCTCCCCCACCTGGTCGGTGACGTCACCGCCCTGATCGGCGCGCTGGGCGCCGAGGAGGCCGTGGTGGTCGGGCACGACTGGGGGGCTGTGGTCGCCTGGACCACGGCGCTGCTCCGCCCCGACCTCGTCCGCGCCGTGGCGGGGCTGAGCGTGCCGCCGGTGCCGCCCGTGGGGATGCCGTCGGTCACCTCCTCCCGACGCACCTACGGTGACGGCTACTACCAGGCCTACTTCCAGGAGCCCGGTCGGGCCGACGCCGAGTTGTCGGCGGACCCCGCCGCGACCGTCAGGCGGATCCTCGTGGGTGCCTCCGGCGCCCACGAGCCGCGTCCCTGGATCGTCCCGGAGGGAGCCCGTCTGTTGGACACCCTGCCCGAGCCGGAGGAGCTGCCCGCCTGGCTCACCGCCGAGGACGTCGAGGTGTTCGCGGCGGACCACGCGGCCCCGGACGCCTTCACGGGGCCCCTCGACTGGTACCGCAACATCGACCGCAACCAGGGCCTGATGGCGGCGTTCCAGGGGCTGCGCGTCGAGGTCCCGGCGCTGTACGTGGTGGGTGACCGGGACATGGTCACCACCCTGGAGGGTGTCCCCGAACTCCGCGCGGTGCTGTCCGGGATCGCGCCGAAGCTGCACGCGGACGTCACCCTGCCCGGCTGCGGCCACTGGACCCAGCAGGAGCGGCCCGACGAGGTCAACCGGGCCCTCCTGGACTTCCTGACCGCCGTACAGTGAACGGGACCGCGGCCCCCTGAGCCGTACGCCGTTCCGAGGAGAACGACCGTTGTCGACCGCCGAACGACTCCAGAGCCTGTTCGTGGCGCTGGCCGCCGCGACCGGCCTGGCGGCGGGCCTGTCGCTGCCGATCGGCCCGGCGGCCGAACACGTGGTGCTGCCCGCCCTGCTCGTGATGCTCGCGGCGGTGTTCGTCCAGATGGACGCCGCCCACGTGGGTGAGGTCCGCCGCGCCCGGACACTGGTGGTGCTGAGCCTGGTCCTGAACTTCGTGTTCACACCGGCGCTGGCCTGGGCCCTGGGTGCGGGCCTGCTCGGTGGTCAGCCGGACCTGCGCGTCGGCCTGCTGTTGCTGCTGGTCACCCCCTGCACGGACTGGTACCTGGTCTTCACCGCCGTGGCACGGGGGCACACCGGGATCGCCGCCGCGCTGCTGCCGGTCAACCTGGTCCTCCAGCTGGCTCTGCTGCCGGTGTACGTGCTGTTGCTGGGCGGGCCCGCCCTCATGGTCGACGCGGGCACCCTCGCGGAGGCGGTCCTGCTCGTCCTGGTGGTGCCGTTGGCCGTGGCGATGCTGGTGCGGTGGGCCTCGGCCCGGTTCGGGGACGCGGACTGGCGCGAGCGCCACGTGACCGGACCGGCCGGGCGCCTGGTGCTCCCGCTGCTGTACACGGCCGTGTTCGCGATGTTCGCCTGGCAGGCGCGTACGGTGCTGGAACACCTCGGTGACCTGGCGGCCCTGCTGGTGCCCCTGGCGGTCTTCTTCGTGGTCCTGCCGCTGGTCGCGGTCGGCCTGTCCCGGATGTGGCGGCTGCCCGCCGACCAGAGGGTGACCCTCACCATGGTCACCACCGCCCGCAACTCCCCCATCGCGTTGGCGATCGCGGTCGCCGCGTTCCCCGACCGACCGCTGATCGCGGTCGCTCTCGTGGTCGGTCCCTTGCTGGAACTGCCCGTGCTGGCCCTGCTCGCCCAGGTGGTGCGCGTGCGTCGTCCCGCCGAGCGGGGCACCACCACGGCCTGACCCGGGCACGCCACCCCCGGAGCGAGAACCACCCCCCAAGTGATGACCTGGGCGGATTCAGCTATTTTGAGGTGTCGGCACGGGGCGTCGGCGATGGCTTCCGGGAGTCGGGGGGTGGAACGCCAGTGACTGCGGCCGAGATCGCGGTGGACTTCGAGGGCGCCGGCCTGGGCGCCTGGCGGCGCGAGCCCAGGACCCGCCTGCGCCGCGCCTCCGCGCTGCCCGAGGGCACGGACTCCCCCTTCGTCATCGTCTCGGAGTCCCACCCGCCGGGAGGACCCACCGAGTGGGAGCCGCACGCGCACCCCGCGCACGAGCTGGTGTGGGTGAGCCACGGGGCGCTGACCGCCCGAGTGGGCGACCGCCTCTTCACGGTCTCGGCGGGATGCGGGCTGTGGGTCCCCGAGGGCGAGGTGCACGCGGGGCGGCTGACGGCCGGGGCCGGGCTGCACAACGCCTTCTTCGCCCCGGACCGCACGCCGCTGGCGTTCGGGGAACCGACGGCCGTGACGATGACCCCCGCCCTTGAGTCGCTGCTGATCCACCTGGCCCGTACGGACATCGACGCCGGGGCACGGGCGCGCGCGGAGGCGGTGGTGTTCGACCTCCTGGAGCCGACCGCCCCACGACTGGCGCTGCGACTGCCCGGCGACACCAGGGCGGACACCATCGCGGAGGCGCTGATGGAGGACCCCTCCGACGACCGCTCCCTGGAGGAGTGGGCCCGGGACCTGGACACCAGTCCGCGCACGATCAGTCGTGTGTTCCGGGCGTCCACGGGGCTGTCCTTCGCGCAGTGGCGACAGTCACTGCGCGTCCACCGCGCCCTGGCGCTGCTCGGTGAGGGGCACGAGGTCCAGGAGGTGTCCGAACTCCTCGGATACGCCCAGACCAGCACGTTCATCGACGCTTTCCGACGCGTGATGGGCACGACGCCGGGCGCGTTCACGGGTGGCCCGCGCGGGCGCTGACCGGTTCTCCGTATCGGTTGTCCGGAAGTCCTGATTGCAGCCAGGACGCCGCCGAACTTATTCTGAGTGAGTGAAGGCTAACCTAACTTCCCCTGGTGTCACCCCTGCTCACGGCTGCTTCGTCGCACCCTACGGGCGGGTGGCGCGCCGAGCGCCGCGCCGCCCGTGAGCTCCCTGCACGGGGACCGGCTCGTCCTCAGCCACGGCGGGACCACCGTCGTCCACGGAGCCTCGCTGACGATGACGGCCGGACGGGTCACCGCCCTGGTGGGACCGAACGGCAGCGGCAAGTCCACCCTCCTGCGCGCCCTCGCGCGGCTCCACCGGGTCGACGGCGGCGAGGTGACGCTCGGTGGCCGCGACGGTTCGCCGGACCGCCCGGTGTCCCTGCTCAGCGCACGCCGGTTCGCCCGTGAGGTCACGCTGTTCGCCCAGTCCCGGCCCACTCCGGAGGGGCTGACCGTGGGCGAGGTCGTCGCCTTCGGCCGACACCCCCACCGGCGCGGGTTCGCGGGACCGACCGCCGAGGACCGGGAGGCGATCGAGCGCGCGATGCGCGTCACCGGGGTGCGGGACATGGCCGACCGCGCCGCCGGACGGCTGTCCGGCGGGGAGATGCAGCGCGTCTGGCTGGCCGCCTGTCTGTCCCAGGACACCGGCGTGGTCCTGCTGGACGAACCCACCAACCACCTGGACCTGCGGTACCAGGTCGAGACCCTCGACCTGATCCGCGACCTGGTCGAGGACCACGGAGTCGCGGTGGGGGTCGTGCTGCACGACCTGGACCACGCCGCGCGCGTCGCGGACCGGGTGCTGCTGTTGAGCTCCGGTCGGGCGCACGCCGACGGACCGCCGTCCGAGGTGCTCACCACCGACAACCTCAGCGCGGTGTACGGCATCCGGATCGAGGTCACGGCGGACCCGGCCACCGGTCGGCTCCGCATGGACCCCGTGGGGCGCCACCCGGCCCACCGGTAGCCCCTCCTCCGGACACCGCGCCCCCTGATCCTCGCCCCCGCCCCCCGCCCCGAAGTCCCCAGAGCAGTACAGAGCAGAGAGAACCCACCATGACCAGTGCCCGCAGACTCGCGACCCTCACCGCCGTGGCCGTCGCCCTGATCGCGTCGGGGTGCGGCACCACGAGTGTCGACGAGACCGAGCCCGAGGCTGTCGCCGCGCCCCCTTCGGAGGACTGCGCCGCGGACACCACCTCCACCTCGCCCGACCCGGTGACGCTCACCGACGGGGTCGGCCGCGAGGTGGAACTCGACCAGCCCGCCGCACGCATCGCGGTCCTGGAGTGGCAGCAAGTCGAGGACGCCCTCACGCTGTGCGTCACCCCGGTGGCCGTCGCGGACCCCGAGGGCTACCGCACCTGGGTGAGCGCGGAGGAACTGCCCGAGGGCGTGACGGACGTCGGCAACCGCGAGGAGCCCGACCTCGACACCCTCTACGCGCAGGACCCCGACCTGGTCATCGTGGAGGCCGCCGGACCCGACGACGAGATCATCGCCCGGCTGGAGGAGCGCGGCGTGCCCGTCCTCGTCACCCGGGGCGCCGACCCGGCCGACCCCGTCGGCAACATGCTCGACGTCTTCGAGCAGATCGGTGCAGCGACCGGGCGCACCGAACGCGCCGACCAGGTGGTGCGGGAGTTCGAGGACCACCTGACCGGGGCCCGCGAGCAGGTGGCCGACGTCGACCTGCCCACCACCGACTTCCTCTTCTTCGACGGTTGGCTCCAGGGCGGCAACCTCACCATCCGCCCCTACGGTCAGGGCGCCCTGTTCACGGCGCTCGGCGAGGAGCTCGGGCTGACCTCCGCCTGGACCGACGACATCAACGACGCCTACGGTGACGGCGGCGTCGACCCCTCCTACGGGCTCGCGCAGACCGACGTCGAGGGCCTGACCGCCGTGGGCGAGGCCAACCTCTTCTACGCCAACGACGAGGGTGTCGGCGGCTACGTGGAGGAGCTGGAGAAGAACCCGATCTGGACCTCGCTCCCGGCCGTGCAGGAGGAGCGGGCGCACGCCTTCCCGCCGCGCGTCTGGGGCGCGGGCGGCCCGCGTTCCACCGCGCAGGCGATCGACGCCTTCGTCGACTCCCTCACCCAGGAATGAGCGACCCGCGTTCCCCCGGGGTCCGGCCGGTCGCAGGGCCGGGCCCCGGCCCCCGTGGCGCGGCAACCGGCCCACGCGGTGCGGCCGCGGGGGCGGCGGTGGTCGCGGTACTGGCCGCCGCGATCTGCGCGCTGGGACTGTGGCACCTCACGCAGGGCACGTCCGGCGTGGGCTGGTGGGACCTCGTCCGGTTCCTCGCGGGTGACCGGGAGGAGGTCAGCGGGGTGCCGGTCGGCCACGTGCTGGAGGGCTCGCGGCTCCCCCGCCTCCTCGCCGGAGTGGCCGTGGGCTTCGCCCTGGGCGTGGCCGGTGCGCTCCTCCAGTCCGTCACACGCAACCCGCTCGCCTCCCCCGACACGCTCGCCGTCACGGCGGGTTCCTACTTCTCGCTCACCCTGGTCGCCGCGTTCGGTCTCGCCGTCCCGCTCTGGGCCTCGGGGCTGGTGGCCTTCGGCGGCGGTCTGCTGGCCGCCGCGCTCGTGCTGGCGCTCGCCGGAAGCGCCGGGGGGACCGCCACCACGCGGCTGGTGCTGGCCGGTTCGGCGCTGGCGATGGCTCTGGACGCGGCCACCGGCATGCTGCTGATCCTGTTCAAGGACAACACCACCGGGCTCTTCGCGTGGGGCAGCGGATCCCTCGCCCAGCTCAACATCGACGCGTCGCTGCGCGCGCTGCCGCTGATCGTCGCGGTGCTGGTGGTGGCGCTCCTGCTGAGCCGCCGCCTGGACGTGCTCGGCCTGGGCGAGGACACCGCGTCCTCGCTCGGGGTCCCGGTGCGCTCCACCCGGATCACGGCGGTGCTCTGCGCCGTGGTCCTCACCGGGGTGTCGGTGACGCTCGCCGGACCGATCGCGTTCATCGGGCTGGGCGCCCCCGTGCTGGCGCGGCTGATCGCCGCCCGCGTCCCCGCCCTGCACCGGCACCTGTTCCTGGTGGCCGTCTCCGGGCTGCTCGGCGCCGTCCTGATCCTGCTCGCGGACGCGTCCCTGCGCGCCCTCCTGGGCGCCGAAGGAGCCGCTTCCATCCCCACGGGGGTGCCCACGGCGCTGCTGGGCGGCCTCCTCATCGTCGTGCTGGCGCTGCGTCTGCGTGACGCGGGTCCGCTCCGCCGCCCTCCGGGCACGGGATCCGGTCCGCGCTCCCCCCGGAGGTTCCTCGGCGTCCTGCTCGTGACCGCCGTGCTGCTGGTCGTGTCGGCGCTGGTCGGGGTCCTCGCTGGCAGCCTGTGGCTGCGGACCGGGGACCTCCTGCTCTGGTTCCAGGGGGCCGCCCCGGAACTGGTCGCACGGGCCCTCGACGATCGCGTTCCCCGTGTCGCCGCCGCCCTTCTCGCCGGAGCGGCGCTCGCCCTGGCCGGGAGCGTCGTCCAGGGCACCGTGCGCAACCCCCTCGCGGAGCCGGGACTGCTGGGCATCACGGCCGGCGCGGGCCTGGGCGCGGTGATCGTCGTGACCACCAACCCTGCGGGAGGGGTCGGATCCCTGACCACCATGGCCGTGCTCACGGGCCTGGCCACCTTCGCGCTGATCTGTGCCCTGGCCTGGCGAGGTGGACTGCGCCCGGACCGCTTCGTCCTGGTCGGCATCGGGTGCGGGTACAGCCTGACCGCGGTCACCACGTTCCTCCTGCTGCGCGCCGACCCCTGGCAGACGCCGCGGATCTTCACGTGGCTGTCCGGGACGACCTACGGCCGGACCCTGCCCGACGTGCTGCCCGTCGCCGTGGTCCTCCTCGTGGCGACACCCCTGGTCCTCGGGCTGAGCCGCCACCTGGACCTGCTGGCCGTGGACGAGGACACCCCGCGCATCCTGGGTATGCGGGTGGGCCGGACCCGGTTGGCGCTGCTGGCGCTCGCCGCCGTCCTGGCCGCCGTCAGCGTGGTCGCGGTGGGGGTGGTCGGCTTCGTCGGTCTGGTGGCGCCCCACCTGGCCCGTTCCCTGGTCGGGGCCAGGCACGCCCGCAGCGTTCCGGTCGCGATGCTCTCCGGCGGGCTCCTCGTGTGCGTCGCCGACACCCTGGGCCGCACCCTGATCGCGCCCGCACAGGTCCCGGCCGGGCTCATGATCGCCCTGGTCGGCGGCCCCTACCTGATCTGGATCCTGCGCCGCTCGCGCGCATGAACGGCGACGGCGCCGCACCCGTGCCGTCCACCCCCGTGAACACCCGGAGCACCGTATGCACTCCCACGAGGTCCCGTCCGAGGACCGTGTCATCGTCCCGTTCGAGCCCGCCGCGCCGCCCCCGGAGCTGCCTCCGATCCTCCCCGCTCAGGTGCGTGAACGCTGGGCGGCTCCCGACCGCTCGACCCACTCCCCCGTGGTCGTGGCCGTCACCGGAGCGGCACCGGGCGCCTGGGCCGGGGCCGCCCTGGTGACGTCCCGGCCCGGCGCGGCGTACGCGAAGATCGTCGACGTCGTCGGGGACGGGCCCCGCACGGTCCGGGCGGTCGTCGCGTTCGCGCGCGAGCGAGGGCTCTCCCAGGTCAAGTGGGAGGGCTGGACCGTGAACCCCGAGCAGGCGGAGGACCTCGGTTTCACCGCGCTGGACGCCCCGCGCGGTCAGGTGGACGACCCCGGCCAGCCACCCGCCGGGCACGTGCGCTGGCTGGCGGACGCCGAGGTGGTCGAGCCCCCGTACTACCGGCAGACCACCCACTTCACCTGTGGTGCCGTCACCGCGCTCACCGCCGGTGTCCGGGCCGGGGCGGTGCCCGCCGGGTCCCTGGACCGCGCGGAGGAGTTGGCCCTGTGGCGCGACGCCACCAACTTCCCCGCCTGCGAACCCGTGGGTCTGGGCCTGGCCGTGCACCGCGCGTGGCCGGACGCGGCCGTCACGGTGCGCCTGGACACCGACCAGCCTGTGCTGCTCGACTCCTACTCCGGGGACGAGCGGGAGTGGCGCGCCGTCCTCCAGCGCCGTTCCCGGGCGGACGCGGCCCGGGCCGGACTCCCGGTCGACCCCCGCCGCCTGTCCCCGGACGAGCTGCGCGCGGCCGTGACCGGGGGCGCTCAGGTCCTCCTGCTGCTCTCGTTGGCCACCATGCAGGGGTTCGACGTGCCGCACTGGGTGCTCTGCCACGGAGCGGTGCCGGGGGCCGTGGTGGTCGAGGACCCTTGGACCAACGCCGCGACGGGAGACACCTGGGTGGACGCGCACCTGCTGCCCGTTCCGGACCCCTCGCTCGACGCGATGTCCACGCTGGGCCCGGACGGGTTCCACGGGGCCGTGCTCGTGGCGCACCCCTGATCTCCGAGGACCGGAGCGAGGACCCGACCACCCCCACGGAGCTCGGCACGCGCCCCGGGCTGGGCCAGGTACGCGATCCGTGTCCGGACGCGGCCGCGCTGGTCAGCGCACCCTCGCCCGATTTCGCACCCGGTGTCCGAACCCGGAGCCCGGGCAGCCCTGAGCAGGGCTCCCTCCGAAATGCCATCCGAAATGCCCGTGGGGCAAGAGATTCAGTAGTGACGCAAGGTGTAAAAAGAACCCAAAGTTTCATTAGACTGGGCGCTTCGTCGCCTCCCAGGACAGGATGCCCGTGGCCCCCCGATGCCCGTACGCGGAGCTGCACTCCGCTGAATTCACCGCCGACCCGCACACGGTCAACCGGCGCATGGTCAAGGAACACGGCCCCGTGTTCCCCGCCGAGATCTTCCCCGGGATCAAGGCCTGGGTCGTCGCCGACTACGCGCTGATCACCGCGTGGTGCCGGGACACCCGTACCTTCCGCCGCGACTCACGCCTGTGGCTCGACTGGCGCGAGGGCCGCATCCCCGACGACGCCCCGGTCGTGGCGATGATGATGCACCGCCCCAACCTCCTGTTCTCCGACGGCGACGAGCACGCCCGCCTGAAGCGCTCGGTGATCGACTCCCTGGGCCGCGTCCCGGAGAGCCGGATCGGGGAGATCACCCGCAAGCACGCGGACATCCTCATCGACGCCTTCTGCCAGCGCGGTGAGGCCGAGCTCGTCTCCGAGTACGCGCGCCTGCTCCCCCTCCTCGTCCTGTGCGAGGTCTTCGGCTTCTCACGCGACATCGGAGAGCGCGTCCTGAACTCCCTCAGCGCCCTGTGGGACGGGATCGACGTCGTCCGGTCCAACGGCGAGTACGAGCGGGCGCTGTCCGACGCGATCTCGGCCAAGCACGCCCAGCCCGGCGAGGACGTCACCTCCTGGCTGCTCCAGCACCGCTCGGGGCTCAGCGACGAGGAACTGCTCCACCAGCTGGTGGTGACGATCGGGGCCGGGGCCGAACCCACCGCCAACCTCATCTCCGGGACCACCCACACGCTGCTGGTCGACGACGAGGTCCGGCAGGCGTTCCGGGGCGCCCGCGTGGGGATCAGCGAGGCGATCGACCAGCTGCTCTGGGTCGACCCCCCGGTCAACAACTACCCCGTCCTCTACCCGGTGAAGGACGTGCGGGTCAGTACCGGCACGGTGATCAGGGCCGGTGAGCCGATCCTGCTCGGGTACGCGGCCGCGCACGCCACCATGGCCGGGGAGGGTCCGGACATCGAGTCGGGCAACCGCGCACACCTGGCCTTCGGGGTCGGCCCGCACCGGTGCCCGGCACAGGGGTTCGCGTACGCTATCGCCCAAGTCGGCGTGGAGAGCCTCACCAAGCGCCTCCCCGACCTCAGGACGAGCAAGGAGGAGGTCCTACGACGACCCGCCCCCTTCGCTCTGGCGCTCTCGCAGCTGCCGGTCACGTTCACCCCCGCCTCCCCGAAAGGCACGACACCTCCATGGCAACAGACATCCCCGTCCTCCACCCCTACGACCTCCACCGACAGACCACAGAGCTCCGTTCCCGAGGCCCCGTCGTCGAAGTTGAGATCGTTGGTGGCGTGGTTGTTCGGGCGCTGACCGGGCACGAGGTGCTCATGGAGGCGCTCGCCCACCCGGGTGTGCGCAAGGAGGCGCGGCACTGGCGCCCCTGGGCCGAGGGCGAGATCCCCATGGACTGGCCGCTCATCTCCTGGGTGGCCCCGGACAACATGCTCACCGCGGACGGGGACAAGCACCGGCGGCTGCGTGCCCTGGTGTCCCAGGCGTTCACCCCGCGTCGTGTGGAGGCGCTGCGCCCGCGCGTCGAGGCGATCACCACGGAACTCCTGGACGCCGCCGAGGCCGCCGGGCCGGGACCGGTCGACCTCCGGGCGGGCCTGGCGCTGCCCCTGCCGATGACGGTGATCTCCGAGCTCTTCGGCGTGGGAGAGGAGTACCGCGACACCCTGCACACGCTGATCCACCGGGTCTTCGACGCCACCATCACCCCGGAGGTCGCAGCCCAGACCAACATGGACCTCCAGAGCTTCCTGAGCGACCTGGCCGAGGAGAAGGCGAAGAACCCGGGCGACGACCTCACCAGCGCCCTCTTCGAGGCGCGCGCCGAGGGAGACGAGCGGCTGTCGCAGAGCGAACTGGTGTGGACCCTGATCCTCATGATCGGCGCGGGCTACGAGACCACGATGAACCTCATCGGCAACGCGGTCCACGCCCTGCTCACCCACCCGGACCAGCTCGCCCTGATCCGCGGAGGCGAGGCGACCTGGGCCGACGCCGTGGAGGAGACCCTGCGCTGGGACGCGAGCGTGCAGTACCTGCCGCTGCGCTACACGGCGGAGGACGTCACCCTCAGCGGCGTCGACGTGCCCAAGGGCGAGGCCCTGCTGATGGGCTTCGGCGCCGCCGGGCGGGACGAGGCCCAGCACGGGAAGGACGCGCACGTCTTCGACCTGCGCCGCGCCCAGAACTCCCACCTGGCCTTCTCGCACGGCCCCCACTTCTGCCTGGGCGCGGGGCTGGCCCGGCTGGAGGGGATCACGGCGCTGGAGCAGCTGTTCACCCGGTTCCCGAACCTCCGCCTGGCTGAGGGCGAGGAGTTCCCCGAGACGGCGTCGATCGTCTCCAGCGGCCTGGACCGTCTGCCGGTCGTCCTGGGCTGATCCGGGCACACCACAGGGCCCCGCGCGCCGCGACGGCGCGCGGGGCCTCGTCGTTCCCACGGACTTTACCTCAGCATCCACTTATATAAGCGTAGATTGATATACTCTGGTCATGCATGCCTTCGACGTCCTCGGTGACCCGGTCAGACGGCGGCTCCTCGAGCTGCTCTCCGACGGGGAGCTGAGCTCCGGCGAACTCACCACGGTGGTCCGCGAGGAGTTCGGCATCAGCCAGCCCGCCGTCTCCCAGCACCTGCGGGTCCTGCGCGACCACGGCTTCGCCACCGTGCGCGCCGAAGGCACCCGGCGGCTGTACTCGGTCGACGCCGAGGCGCTGCGGCCCGTGGATGACTGGCTGGATCCGTTCCGCCGTTTCTGGGTGCCGCGCCTCGCGGCCCTGGAGACCGAGATCGCGCGGGGAAAGCGACAACGACGCACCCAGGAGTGACCATGAGTGAGCGCACACCCGTCGACGTGGACGGACAGATCGAGGCGGTCTCCCGCAGACTGGACACCGGGGAACGCGACCGACAGCCGACGCTGGTGTCCACCATCAGCCAGCGCTACGCCACCACGGTCGAGGACCTGTGGGACGCGTGCACCTCCACCGAACGGCTCCCCCGCTGGTTCGCACCGGTCACGGGCGACCTGCGCCAGGGCGGCCACTACCAGGTGGAGGGCAACGCCAACGGGACCATCGAAACCTGTGAGCCACCGCGTTCCTTCACCGCCACCTGGGAGTTCGGCGGCGGCGTCAGCTGGATCGCGGTCCGGGTGGACCCCGACGGCGACCAGGCGCGGCTGACCCTCGAACACAGCGCGTACGCGGACATGGAGGCCCAGTTCTGGCGGCAGTTCGGTCCGGGGGCCACCGGCGTGGGCTGGGACCTGGCCCTGCTCGGACTGGCGCAGTACCTGCGCACGGGCACGAACATGCCCCAGGAGGCCGAGGGGTGGGAGGCCACGGACGAGGGCCGCCGTTTCGTCACGGCGAGCAGCGCCCGCTGGGCGGAGTGCAGCGTGACGATCGGAACCCCGCGACCCGACGCCGAGGCGGCACGGGACCGGACCACGGCCTTCTTCCTCGGTGAGGAACCGCCGACCGAGAGCTGACCGAGGAGGGGGCCGCCGCGACGCCGTTGTCGCGGCGGCCTCCTCGTGCAGGAGCCTGTCACCCGCGGACACCCGGATCAACCCACGTCGGCGCCCGGCGTGTTCGGCACGCCACCCCCGTGGAGGCGCTCCTTCCCCGGATGGTCCGCGGTCGGTGGTACACATCTCGGGACAGCGGCACCCCAGCGTGAGGAACCCGCATGCGCGACCTGATCGTCACCGCCTTCGTCTCCGTCGACGGGGTCATGGAGGCCCCGGGAGGGGAGCCCGGATACCGCAACTCCGGCTGGACCGTGAGCTCCGTGGAGATGGACGAGGCGGCCTTCGAGATCAAGGGCCGTGAACAGGACGAGGCGGGTGCCCTGCTCCTGGGTCGGCGCAGTTACGAGGCGTTCGCCCCGGTCTGGCCCCGTAGGGAGGAGTTCGCGGGATACAACTCCAAGCCCCGCTACGTCGTGTCCACCACGCTCACCGAGGAGGACCCGCGCTGGCCCGCCACGATCCTGCGGACCGTCGAGGACGTCGCGGAACTCAAGCGGACCGAGGGCGGACCGCTCTCCGTCCACGGCAGCGCCACGCTGGGCCGTTCCCTCGCCGATGCCGGACTGGTCGACCGCTACCACCTACTGGTCTTCCCGGTGCTCCTGGGAGCGGGCAGGCGCCTGTTCAGCGACACCGACCAGGACCTCACCCGGCTCGGCCTCGTCGAACACGAGGTGTACGCCAACGGCGTGCAGAAGCAGGTCTTCGACGTCCTCCGCTGAGCCCCGGGCGGCGCCGTCCACCTCCAACCGTGACCGTTCACCTGTGTCCGCGAGACCTCAGCGCCTGGTGAAGCGGTACCCCGCGTGGTGCAGCACGTCTCCGTCGAACTCCCCGAAAGCCCAGAAACCCAGGTCGTCGAGGTAGTCGATCCGGGATCCGTCGACCCAGTACCGGCCGGTGTAGGCGCTCTCCCTGTCTCCACGCGCCTCGTCGTAGCGACCGTTCGGCAGCAGCTCCTGGCGGACGAACCCGTTCTCCTCCACCCACAGCCCCGTGTGGGGGTGGAGCGGGTCGTGGACGGGCTCCTTCACCCGACCCGGGTCGGCGTCCGGCTCCTGGACCGGCCGCCCGTCCCAGACGCGGACCCGCCCGCCGGTGATCTGCACGTCGAGGCGGCCGTCCCCGGCCGGGGCGGTTCCCTCGGGGGCACCGGGCGCGTCGGCGTACCGGAACACGGCGACGTCCGCGGGCCCGCCCGGGGTCAGGGTGCCCCCCGCGTCGTCGCGGGTGAGATCGAGGGTGGCGGGCAGGACGACGGTGCCCGAGCAGTCGACCACGATCATGCCGTCGTCGCCAGCCGCCGTCAGCAGGCCCGGACCGACCCCGACGATCACCCCTCCTCCGATGAGGACGTCCGCCCGCGTCCAGTCGCCCATCAGCGGGTTGTTGGTGATGACGACGCCGCCCGTCAGCAGCACCGGGTGTCCGCCCGGGTCACCCAATCGGGCCAGCAACGCCTCGTCGCGACCCGGCCGGGTCGCGGGGCTCGGGGCGCTCGACTCGGGAGCGGTCGTCGGGAGGCCGTTCGTGTTGCTCCGTGTGTCCTGACCTCGCCCGGTGGCGTTCACGCGTCGGGCATTCGTACGGTGTCGCTCGCGCGGTCCTCTCCCGGACCCCGCCGGGCCGAGGAGCCGGTCCCGTGAGACGCGGACCTCTCCCCGCAGGGCGTCCAGATCGACGTCCAGCACCCTCCCGCCCCACTTGCGCGGCTCGCCGTTGACCAGGACGGTGACGATGTTGCGGGCGTCAGCGCCCAGGACCACGGTGCCGACCGGGTCGTTCAGCGGCATGTTGTTCAAGTCCTCGGCGGCGATGACCAGGAGGTCGGCGCGTTTGCCGGGGGTGAGCGACCCGGTCACCCCGGCCAGACCGTTGGTCCGTGCGCCTTGGAGGGTGGCGAAGTCCAGCACGTCGTCCACGCCGATCCGGACCGGTTCGGCGTCGGTGCCGTAGGCGGCGTTGACCGCGCGCATCCGCTGCACGGTGTGCAGGGCCCGCATCTGGGTGAACATGTCCCCGGCCAGGGCCACCTCCACGTCGACGCTGAGCCCGGGGCGCACACCCACGGCCAGTGCCTCGTCGACGGCGGGGACCGCGGTCTCCAGACCGATCTGGGCGTCGGAGGTCGGCGCCAGGGAGACCGTGGTCCCGGTCTCCCCGATCAGCCTCCACGCCTCGTCGGTCAGGCCGGTCGCGTGGATCAGGGTGACGTTCGGGCCCAGGAGCCCCTGCCGGGCCCAGTCCCGCACCGCACGGGAGGACGAGGCGCCGAGGACGGCGTCGACGCTGACCCCGACGTCCAGCTCCCTGGCGACGCGCGCCAGTCCGGGCCCGTAGGCCAGGGACGGCCCGGCGATCTCGTCGGTGGCCAGCGCCCCGACCCGCAGGGTCAGCATCCGGTCCGACCCGCCCCCGTACTCCTCACGGAGTCGGGCGAGGTCCCCGGGCCACTGCTGGTCCCAGTCACCGAAGTGCGGCCCCATCGCGGCGTGGACCCCGCGGACGCCGCTGTCCACCAGGGCCCGGACCGCCGCGTCGGAGTGCTCGCGCGACCTCGAGTTGTGCGAGAAGTCGAGCATGCAGGTGATGCCGGCGTCGATCGCCGACAGGGCGGCCAGCCGGGTGCCGACGTACATGTCCCGGGGCTCGTAGAGGGGCGCGTACCCGGCCAGGGTGGTCGTCACGTAGTCCACGAGGTCGTCCACGTCCGGCATGATCCGGCGCAGCTGGGACTGCCAGGCGTGCCGGTGGGTGTCCACGAAACCCGGAGTGATGATCGTGCCCGTCGCGTCGATCACCACCGCGTCCCCCGCCTCCGGGACGGGACCCACCCGGGCGATCGAGTCCCCCTCGACCAGGACGTCCGCCCGTTCCAGCGTCCCGATCTCCGGGTCCATGGTGACGACGGTCGCGTTGGTGAAGAGGACGCGCCGCCCGGGGTCGTCGGCCCGGCGCCGGATCTCCTCCAGGGCGAGGGGGCTCCCCGGGTCGTGTGCGGTGGTCTCGGAGCTCATGGAGTGTCTCCTCCGTCGAGTGCGGCGCGGTGGAGGGGGCTCCACCGCCGTCACCCGAAGTCTCGTCCCGCCGGGCCGAGGCGACCAGGTCGCCGTCATCCCTGGTGCGCGACTCCCAGTGACGGGGCGGCGCCGCCCGGGGCCCCGGTCTCACTCGAACCGGCGCCGACCGTTCCGGTCCCGGACCGCCTGGTCGCCCCCGACGTGGGGATCGGCGTGCAGGGAGCCGAGCAGGGCCAGCGCACCCTCCGAGGCACTGCCCCGTGCCGCCTGGTAGACGATCAGCTGCTGCCCGGGGGCGCCGTTGACGGTGAAGCTGTCGTAACGCAGGTCCAGGTCGCCCGCCTCGGAGTGGTGCAGCGGTTTGGCGTCGCCCGTCTTGCCCCGCACGTCGTGCCGTGCCCACAGGGAACGGAACTCCTCGCTCTTGAGCGCGAGCTCGCCGACGACCTCGTTCAGCCGGGGATCGTCCGGGGTCAGGCCCGCCGCGCGGTGGAGTTCGGCGACGGTCGCCGAGGCGGTCCGGCGCCACTCGCGGTGGAAGCGCCGCGCCGCCGGATCGAGGAAGACCATACGCGCCAGGTTGTCGTCCAGCGTGAAGTCGGCGTGCAGGGCCTCGGCGAGGCGGTTGCGCGCCAGGACGTCCAGGGGGTGGTCCAGCACGAAGGCCGGAGTGTCACTCCAGCGTTCGAGGAGGCGGGCCAGGTGCGGGGAGACCCGTGTGTCCCGGCGGGCCCGCCCGCTCGGGCGTCCTCCGGCGCGCGCGAGTCGACGCAGGTGCTCCGTGGCGTCCCCGTCCAGGTCCAGCGCCCTGGCCAGCGCCTCGACCACCTGCGTGGAGGGGTGGCGTTCGCGGCCCTGTTCCAGGCGCATGTAGTAGTCGGTGCTGACCCCGGCCAGAAGCGCCACCTCCTCGCGGCGGAGACCGGGAACCCTGCGGCGGCCGTACACGACCAGTCCGAGGTCCTCGGGGCGCAGCCGTGAACGTCTGGCGCTCAGGAACTCCCCGAGGTGGGACCGGGGATCGGAGCTACGGTCGGTGCCCATGGCTCAAGGCTAGGCCGGGGCGGTCCGGGCCGGAAGTCGTGAGGGTGGGTGGGGCGCACCCACCCGACACTCCCCCGGTCCCGTACTCCGGTCAGAACCCGCTCGCCTCCGACCGCTCCGGAACCGGGTCCGACCGCGGTACCGGCGGTGCACCGAGCTGCGGCAGCGCGCGCTCGGCCGCGTCCAGGTCCGCCTGGAGGTCGCGGTCATCGGTGTCCGCGTCGCCACCGCCCTGCGCGCGGAAGGCGTGCCAGGCCCGGTGGAACACCGCCGTGTCGCTCCCCCGCATCGCCAGCGCCCGCAGCGACGTGAGGAGTTCGCAGGCCAGGAGGGTGCGCAGGGCCGTGGTGGCGGTCTCCGACTGCCGCACGGCCAACGGGGCGAAACTCGCGTCCTCCTCCGCGCCCCGGGAGAGGACCACGGTCTCCAGGGACGCCGGAGCGGCGGCGGCGCGCAGGACACCGTAGGCGGAGGCCGCCGTGTACTCGACGATCATCGTGCCCGAGGAGCCCGCCGATCCCGTGGCGAGGAAGGCGGGCAGTCGGGTGACCTCCGGGTCGGACAGGGCCCGCAGGCGCCCCAGCAACGCCGGGGCCGCCTGGGCCAGGGCGAGCCGGAGGGCGTCCAGGCGCAGGGTCAGGGCCGCCATGTGGAACCCGCCGTGGTGCACGACCCCCTCCCCCACCACGAGCGGGTTCTCCTGCGCGGTGGCGGTCAGCGCGCCGACGTGCGCCGCGAGGTCGGCCAGGGCGTCGACGACGACCCCCTGCACCTGGGGCGCGGCACGGAACCCGAAGGAGTCCTGGACCCGGGCCGGCCGGACGGGGCCCATGAGTTCCCGCAGGTCCCGGGCGACGGTGGCCGCGCCCGGCGCGACGGCCGCGCGGGCGGCCTCCGCGGAGAAGGCCTCCGGGTTGGCGCGGCAGGCCAGGGCCGACAACGCCGTGGTCACCGTGGCCACCCGCATCAGCGGTTCCAGGTCCGCGACCACGAGCGCGGCCCTGCCGATGGTCAGGGCGTTGCTGCTGACCAGCGCGAGCGCGTCCGTCCCGGGGAACCGTCCCATGGGAACCCAGGGGGCGCTCGCGGGGCGTTCCCCCAGCAGTGCGAGCCCCGTCCCGGCGAGCGCCGCGAGGTCGCCCGTGCCCACGCCGCCGTGCTCGCGGACCTCGGGGAGGGCACCGGTGTTCAGCATCCTCAGCAGCGCCCGGGTCGTTCGCGGGGACACCCCGGAGCCACCCACCGCGATCTGGTTGATCCGCACGACGAGCATCGCGCGGACCGCGTCCTCGGGCAACGGAGCCCCGCCCGCGGCCGCGTGGCTCCGCAGCAGGCGTCGGCCGTGCCCGTCCACCCCGGCGGCGACGTCCCGGTTGGCCCCCACCCCCGTGTTGCGTCCGTACACGGGCCCCCGTCCGGCGGCCCGCTCGGCCGCACGGTGCGCGGCCGCCACCCGGGCCCAGGCCTCGGAGGTCATCGAGACGGGTTCCCCGAACCGGGCCACACGCGTGATCCGACCGCGGTCCAGAGGCGATCCGTCCAGGCTCAGCATGCCCGCCTCCCTCCAGGTTCTGCCATCAGATGGCAGCATGGTTCCATTGTATGAAAACAACCCGATCTTCGCCCGTCTCCCGGGCGGATTTCTCAGCGGAGGAAGCCCGTGGCTGAGCAGTCGACCCGGACCGTCGAGAGGGCCCTGGAACTCCTGGCGGTCGTCGCCGAAGAGGGAGAGGCCTCACTCACCGAGTGCGCGCGCCGGACCGACCTGGCGCCGAGCACGGCGCTGCGCCTGCTCCGCACCCTGGAGTCCACGGGGTTCGCCCTCCGAGGGGAGGACGGCGCGTTCCGCCCGGGCCACCGGTTGATCGGCATCGGCGCGAAGGCCCTGAGCCACGACTCGCTGGTCACCTTCGCCCAGCCGTCCCTGGCGGAGCTGGCAAGGGCCACAGGCGAGTCCAGCTACCTCTGTGTGGGCACCCCGGACCAGGGGGTCCTGTACATCGCCCAGGCCGAGGGCAGCCACACGATCCGCCACGTCAGCTGGGTGGGGCACCGCTTCCCGCAGGACGGTTCGGCCGTCGGCCGGGTCCTGCGCGGCACCCTTCCGCCCGAGGGGTTCACGGCCGCGACCTCCACCGTGGAACCCGAGGTCATGGCCATCGCCGCCCCGGTACACGCGGCCACGGGAATCGTCGCCGTGCTCAGCGTGGTGGGCCCCGCCTACCGCCTGGACCAGGCCCGCGTGGAGGAACTGGGGTCCCTCCTGACCGCCGAGGCCGAGCGGGTGTCCACCCTCCTGGGCGGACCCTAGGCGGCGGCCCCAGGGCGCTGACGGCGGCGCGCGCCTTCGTCAGACCCAGCCCGGCGTCCATCAGGGAACGGGCTTCGGGACCGCCGCTGACGAGGGCACGGCACCCAGCAGGAGGTGCTCGAACCCCACCTCGGCGTGCCCGGCGAGGGAGGCCTCCCGTCCTGCCGCGGTCTCGATGGCGGCGCGGTCGCTCTGGTACTTCACGCTCGCGGTCAGCCTGGCCGTCATCACCTGGCGGCCCGGAGGCCTGGAAGTCGCCGTCGTCCTCGACGCGCTGCTGAACACGGCCACCTTCCTCCTCGCCACGGCCGTGCACACGGACCTAGGCAGTGCCGTGGTGGACCGGTCCGCCGGGGTCGGATCCCCACGCGGACCACCGAGGGAACCGGGCTGAACACGATGTCCGAACGGATGGGCGCGTTCGGGGGCCGGGTCACAGCCCGCCACGAAGGCGCCTGGTTCCGTTTGGAGGCCACGGTCCCGCTGCGCGGAGGCTCCACGTGATCCGGCTGCTCGAAGCTGACAACGAACACCTCATCCGGGACGCCGTCGTAGGGCCGCCTGTCCTGGAAAAGGACCTCGAGGTGATCGGCCCGGCCGCTTCGGCCCCTGGCCACGACCCTGCGGGTCCGTCCGGACTCGGCCCTGCTCGACCTGCAGCTGCCCGGCCCGGACGGCATCGAGGCCACCCGCCGACTCGCGACCGAACTGCCCGGCTGACGCTGCGTCATCGTGACGTCGCAGGGGCGGCCCGGCTACCTGAAGTCGGCACTCACCACGGGCGCGCGGGGCTCACGCGTTGATCCGCGCCCGGATCGTCGCGATCCCCGGTCCATCCCTGCGTGCGCGGGGCTCACGGTTACTGACCTGCGACGGTGCGGTCCGCCATCTCCTCTTGTTCATCGGACCGGCCGACGAACGCGGGAGCGGCCAGCCCCCGGAGAGGGGGCTGGCCGCTCCGGTACCTTCTAGCGCTTCATGCCCTTGGCGATGGCGTCGATGATGCTCGGGCGCAGCTCGGCGGCGCTGATGATGGCGTCGACCGAACCCACCTCGACCGCGCGCTGGATGCTGTGCACGCCGTCGAACTCCGTCGCGACCTCGCTCAGCTTCTCGGCGCGGACCGAGGCCTGCACCTCGGACAGCTCCGCGTTGAGCTCGGCGCGTTCGGCGGCTCCGGCCTCCGACGCCCGGGTCTGCAACGCGGTCACGCGCGGGTCCGTCGCGGTGCGCTTGTTCACCTCACCGGCGAACACCACCGCCGCGGCCGGGGCACCACCCAGAACCGACGCGAACGACCCCTCCAGGGCCAGCACCGTCATGTTCGGGTTCAGCGCCTTGGAGAACACCACGAACGCGCCACCGTGGTAGCGGGAGATCACGCAGAACACGATCGGGCCGTCGAAGTTGACGATCGCCCGGCCGATCTCCGCCCCGTACTCCAGCTGGAGCTTGCGCATCGACTCCGGCGAACCGTCGAACCCGGACAGGTTGGCCAGCACCACGAGCGGGCGGTTGCCCGAGGCGGCGTTGATCGCGCGCGCGGTCTTCTTGGACGAGCGCGGGAACAGCGTGCCCGCCGTGTAGGTGTCGGGACCGTCGGTGGGCGGGAACCCGCGCCGCGCCACCGAACGGGACTCGATGCCCACCAGGCAGACCGGCCAACCGCCGATGTGCGCGTCCTGCACCGCCGAGGTGTCGGCGTCGGCCATCCCGGCCCAGCGCTCCAGCACCGGGTGGTCCTGGTCGGCCAGGGCCCGCATCACCGTGCGGATGTCGAACGGCTTCTTGCGGTCCGGGTTGTGCTCGGCGGAGAAGATCTCCCCGACCGTGGTGAAGTCGCTGCCCTCCACGGAGTGCGGGAAGTCGGAGACGTCCCGGTGGTCGGGGTCGCTCGTGACCGCCCGGCGCGGCCCCTCCTCGCCCGGCAGCACGTAGGTGTGGTCGTAGTGCGCCATCAGCACGTCGCGGGCGGCGGGCAGGTTCGGCGCCCAGTACTGCGCCTGGCCGTTGGGGCCCATCACCCGGTCGTAGCCGCCGATACCGAAGTTGTCCTCGGCCGACACACCGCCGGAGAAGTCCAGCGACTGCTTGCCGGTGAGCACCATGGCGGAGTCCGGTGTCATCACCAGGATGCCCTTGGTGTGCATGAGCATCGTCGCCTCGGCGTTCCAGTACGGCTGGGCGCCGACGGTGATCCCCGCGACCACGATGTTGATCTCGCCGCCGTCCTGGGTGAACTCCACGATCCGCTTGAGCGCGGCCGCGACCCAGTCCATGTTCTCGGTGCCGGAGGTCATCGAGATGCGCGCACCGGCGGAGAGGGCGAACCACTCCAGGGGCACCCGCATGTTCTCGGCCAGGTCGATCGCGGCGATGACCCGCGAGCACTCCGGCTCGGACAGCGCGCCCAGCGCCTTGGTCGGGTCACCGAGCAGGACCACGCGGGTGACGCCCTCGGGGTGGCGCTCGGTGGGTGTGGTGACCACACCGGCCACGATCGCCGCCGTGTTGCGCCCCCGGGGCCGGTCCACCGGCACCAGCAGGCCGTTCTCGTCGAGGTCGTGCTCGACGAAGGCGCCCTCGGGCCCGGTGAGCATGTCGGTGAGCTCGTACGGGTAGACGGTTCCGCGTCGGGCGGCGCGCAGGACCTTCTGGCGGTAGTCGTCCAGCGGCAGCACCGGCTCGGTGGACGGTTCTCCGACGTGGACGCGGGCGTCGCTGCCCGGTTCCAGGGCCACGCGCACGGCCATCTCGGTGAGCTCGCCCGCCTCGGTGCGCTGGCGGGCCACGAACTGGACCTCCTCCAGCCCGGCGCCGTCGGTGGTCGGCAGGATGCGCTCCACCAGGGCGTTGAGCTCGTCGATGCTCAGCTCGGTGGGCGGCCACACGTACATCAGGATGCGGTTGGTGTCGAAGCGCTTGTTGTGCGGGCGCTGCGCCTGGATGTTGCGGATGGCGTCCAGGCAGGCGGCGAGCGTGCCCTCCACGGCCGGAAGCGCGACCAGGCGTCCGTCGGCGTCGCGGAGCGGGGTGAGGTCACGGACCTGGCCCAGCGCGATCAGCCGCTCGTCGGACGGGTTGCTGCGCGCCACGGCCTTGACCAGGTAGACCTCCTCGTCGGCGGACGGCAGACGGGTGAGGTCGAACTCGCGTAGCCGCTGGAGCTGGAGCCGCTGCGCGATCTGCGGGTGCAGGCCCCGGATCAGGCGGTCCTCGACCAGTGCCCCGTCCTCCGGACGGAAGGTGAAGTGGTGGTGCATGACCGCGCCGCTGGTCCCGGCGACGGTGGCGGTGACCCTGCGAACGCCCTTGGGCAGCGTGTGGTCGGCCAGGATCCCGGCGAGCCGCACCGCCATGGCGTCGGCGTCCGGCTGGTCCTCCCAGGTCACGTACAGGTCGGCGACCAGACCGTGTTCCGGGGCGTCGGCGGCCAGTTCCGCGACGGCCCCGAGGGCGTCGGGCAGGTCCGCCAGGTCCACGGCGGTGGCGACCACACGGGTCACCCCGTGGGCGTTGGTGTGCTCGGTGGTGACGAGCTGACAGCCGCCGCTCTGGCTCGCGGTGACCTCGGACAGGCCGCGGTTGCCGTAGTAGCGGCGGGTCAGGACCTCGAGCAGCGGGGCGTGGTCCTTGCCGGGTCGACCGATCCGCTGACCGATCAGGCGCACCAGCGGCTCGGAGCTGGCGACCATGGTCTGGATCCGGTCGGCGCGGTCCGGGGAGTGCGGTTCGCGGTCCAGGTGGCGCAGCTCGTCGCGGACGGCCGCGTAGACCCTGGCGCGGTTGCGGCGCAGCAGCGGCTGGGTGAACCAGCGGAACACCACGCCTCGGGCGAGGTCGGACACGGCCGGGAAGCGGACCTGCGTGGCCTCGATCAGGTGCTCCAGGGCGAGCCCGGCGCGTTCGCCCAGCGGCTCCTGCGGCGGGGCGTCCGCGAGCCAGCGGCGCAGCAGCTCCGCCACGATCGTGACGTAGCCGCCCATGCGCTGCTGGGCGAGGAAGATCCGGAAGACCGCGTCCTCCAGCTCCGGGGTGCGGTCGAGGTCGGTGACGCCGTAGTGGGAGAGGACCCGGGTGAGCCTGTTCTGGTAGCCCTCGATCACCCCGGCGCGCTCGACGTCGAGGCTCTGGAGGTAGCTGTGGAAGTACTCGCGGGGGCTGTGCACCCGGTGGTCCTGCTCGGCGTCGACGGCGCCGCCGGGCTTGTTGCGGCTCAGCTCGGACAGGTCCGCGAAGACGGTGAGCAGGTCGAGCTCGCCCTCGATCGGCTCCGCGCCGAGCTCCTCCCGTGCGGTGAGGTAGTCGGCGAGCACACGCGTGCGCTCCTCCGGGGAGAAGTCGAAGCCCAGCAGCAGGCCGCGCAGGTCGCTCAGGCCCTGGTCGGCGCGGGCACCGGCGGAGGCTGCCGGAACCGGTGCGGGCAGGTCGATCTCGACGACCTCGTCCCGGGCGTCGGTGTCCTCGGCGTCGTCGTCGCCCAGGGGCTCCAGACGCATCAGCGGGGCGCCGGTCTCGACCTGGCCGCCGACCGCCACTGGGCACTCGCGCACGCGGGCGCGGAACGGCGCACGCAGCACCGTCTCCATCTTCATGCTCTCCAGGACCAGGATCGGTGCGCCCGACTCGACCTCGTCACCGACGGCCAGCGGGGTGGCGACCACCAGTGCGGGGGCGGGTGAGCGGACGACGCCGCCCTCGTCGCGGCTGACCCGGTGGGTGACGCCGTCGATCTCGACCAGGTGGACCGGGCCGTGCGTGGCTGACACGAGCCGGAACCGGCGGCCGTTGACGGTGATGTGACCGCTGTGGTCGTCGAACCGCTCCACGTCGACGTCGGCGGGGTGGACGTCGCCGCCGCCGGAGACTCCGACACGGAACCGGTTGTGCCCGATCCGGGCGACGCTCACTCGGTAGCTCACGCCACGGAGCTTGAGGTCCAGGGGTCGGCCGGTGTCGTGCTGCACCTGGGGACGGCCGCCGTGCGCGGTGGACAGCAGCTGCTGGCGGCTGGCCTCCTCCTCGTCGCGGTAGGCCTCGATGGCGGCCGCCGCCAGGGCGACGCCGGAGTGCCGGTGGGCGACGAGGCGGCCCTCGGCCCGCACGCGGTCGATCCACCCGGTGTCGGCGCTGCCGTCGATCACCTCGGGCTGGTCGAGCAGGTCGAGGACGAAGCTCTTGTTGGTCGCGCCGCCCTCGATGATGACGGTGGTCTCGGACATGGCGCGACGGAGGCGGCCCAGCGCCTGGTCGCGGTCGCGGCCGTAGGCGATGATCTTCGCGATCATCGAGTCGAAGTCGGCGGGGATGCTGTCGCCTTCGCGCACGCCGGTGTCGACGCGGATGCCGGGGCCGGAGGGCATGTCCAGGCGGGTGATGCGGCCCGGGGAGGGCGCGAAGTCGCGGTCGGGGTCCTCGGCGTTGAGCCGGGCCTCCACGGCGTGCCCGACCTCCGCGGGCTGGGTGCCCTCCAGCTTCCCGCCGGAGGCCACGAACAGCTGCATGCGGACCAGGTCGGTGCCGGTGGTGATCTCGGTGATGGGGTGCTCGACCTGGAGGCGGGTGTTGACCTCCAGGAAGGCGAACAGCCGCTCACCGGGGTGGTAGAGGAACTCGACGGTGCAGGCGCCCCGGTAGCCGACGGCCACGGCGAGGCGCTCGGCGGAGGCCTTGAGTTCGTCGGCCTGATCGGGGTCCAGGACCGGGGAGGCGGACTCCTCGATGATCTTCTGGTTGCGGCGCTGCACGGAGCAGTCGCGCACGCCCAGCGCCCACGCGGTGCCCTGGCCGTCGGAGATGACCTGCACCTCGACGTGTCGGGCGCCCGTGACCAGGCGCTCCAGGAAGACCACGCCGGACCCGAAGGCGCGCAGCGCCTCCTGACTGGTGCGCTCGTAGGCGTCGGTCAGGTCCTCGGCGGAGGCGACCATGCGGATGCCGCGTCCGCCGCCGCCCGCCGTCGCCTTGAGCATCAGCGGGTAGCCGATCTTGTCGCCCGCGCGCAGGGCCTCCTCCAGGGTGGCGACCTCGCCCCGGCTCCAGGGGGCGACGGGGACGCCGACCTCCTCCGCGATCAGCTTCGAGCCGATCTTGTCACCGAGCTTGCGCATCGCCTCGGGGCTGGGGCCGACGAAGGTGACGCCGATCCGCTCGCACAGCTCCGCGAAGGCGGGGTCCTCCGCGACGAAGCCCCAGCCGACCCAGGCGGCGTCGGCCTTGGTCTCCAACAGGGCGCGTTCGAGGACCGCGAGGTCGAGGTAGGGACGGGCCGAGGCCGGACCCAGGTCGTAGGCGACGTCGGCCTCACGCACGAAGGTCGAGTTGCGGTCCGCGTCGGTGTAGAGGGCGACCGTCTCGATCCGTGCCCCGGTTTCCGCCGAGAGGTCCCGGACGGCGTGGATGAGCCGCATCGCGGCCTCTCCACGGTTGACGATGGCGACACGACTGAACACCGAATGCCCCTCCCAAGTACTGCAACGCAGAAGGCGACGTCCGGATCTCGGAGCGCCGCCTGCACCTGCTTCTAGCTTGGTGGATCAGCTGGAGTACACCAATGTCCCGAATTGCTCATGCCGTGGCCGTGGCTTTGTGGGATCTCCACAAAAACCGTCTCCCCAGGGGCCGCTGGGGGTCGCCAGACGCGAGGTTTGCCACAACCGCACGGATCTGGCGTGCTGTCGGAGGGTGCGCGAGGGAGGTGACCGAATCTCCCAGGAGCGGTGCCCCACCCCCACCGGGAGGCCCGGTCAGGCCCTGGCGACGGGCAGGAGGATCCGGACCGTGGTCCCCTCGGGACCGCTCCGGACGTCCACGTCTCCGCCCTGTGCCGTCACCAGGGACCGCACGATCGACAGTCCCAGGCCGACGAGCCCTCCCGCCTCGTTGGGACGGGTCGTCACGAACGGCTCGAACACCAGGGGGAGCACGTCCGGGTCGATCCCGTCCCCGTCGTCCGTGACGGTCAGGGCCACCGTGTCCCCCTCGACCCTGGTGGCCACGTCCACGACGACGTGCGGCGGGTTGTGGTCGATCGCGTTGGAGACCAGGTTCATCAGGCACTGCTCCAACCGGGCCTCGTCTCCGAGCACGACCTGCGGGGCGGCCTCGTGGAAGACCACGGACCGCGCGAAGGAGAGGGACCCCACCCTGGCCCGGACGGCGTCGAACAGGTCCGGCAGGAACACGGGACCCCGGTCGGCGTCGATCCCGTCACCGCCGCGCGCCACGGCCATGAGGTCCTCCAGCACGCGCCGCAACCGCTCCAGTTCGGCGTGCACGATCTCCGCCTCCGGGCCGCCCAGGAGCTCCAGGTGTCCCTCCGCGACGGCGAGGGGCGTGCGGACCTCGTGGGAGATCGCCGCCAGGTAGCGGCGCCGTCCCGTCTCCGCCTGCTCGATGCGGGTGAGCATGCGGTTGATCTCGGTGGCCAGCTCCGCGATCTCGTCCCCGGTGTCCGGGACGGGAACGCGGGTGGCCAGGTCGGTCGGTGAGATCCGCTGTGCCGCCGCCGACACCTTCCGCACCGGTGCCAGGGTGCGTCGCACCACCAGCCACAGCGCGACCCCTCCCCCACCGATGCCGATGCCTCCCGCCAGGGCGGTGAACAGCAGGACCGTGGCGGCCGTGTCCTGGACGGTGTCCAACGGCGCGGCGACGGTGATGACGGCGATCTTCTCGTCGGCCGCGTCGGTGACGGGGGTGTCCAGGACCCGGACCCGACCGACGTCGGTGTCCACGGTGCGCGCGACCCCGGGCGCGGAGACGGGCGCGTCGTCACCGCGCATCAGCCCGGCGACCTCGGCGGGGCCGCCGGTGCTCTGCAGACGGACCCCGTCGACGTGCACCAGCGACACGTGCCGGGGGCCGCTGGGGCGAATCGACAGCGCACGCTGCGCCGCTCGCTCGGCCTCGGGCCCCGACACCATGCCGTCCAGACCCGCCGCGGCGGGCAGTTGGTCGCCCAACGTGTCGCTCAGCAGCGCGGACTCCTCCCGCAGCAGGTCGTCCACGTCGTTACGGCCCGAGACGAGGACCAGTTCATGGGTCAGGGCGGTGACACCGCCGACCACCAGCACCATCACCATGAGGGCCCGGAGGACCAGGCGCCGGGTGAGGCTCACCCCTCGCCGCCGCTCAACCGGTAGCCGACGCCCCGCACGGTCTCGATGCGGTCCGCTCCGAGTTTGCGGCGCAGTTGGCTGACGTAGACCTCGACCACGTTGGAGGCGCCGTCGAAGTCGTAGCCCCAGACCAGGTCGAGCAGCTGGGCCTGGGAGAAGACCTGGTTGGGGTGGTGGAGCAGGACCGACAGGAGGGCGAACTCCCGTGCGGACAGGGGGACGACGGCTCCGTCCACGAAGGCCGTGTGCCTCCCCAGGTCCAGGGTCACGCCCCGGGCGGTCACGCCGTCGGCCCGGTCCGAGCCGCTGGTGCGCAGCCTGGCGCGGACCCGGGCCAGCAGTTCGTTGACGCTGAACGGCTTGACCACGTAGTCGTCGGCCCCGGCGTCGAGGTTGGCGATCCGATCGCCGACCGCGTCCTTGGCGGTGAGCACGATCACCGGCACCGAGGGACGGCGCAGGCGGAGGCGGCGCAGGACCTCCTCGCCCGCCAGGCCCGGTAGTCCCAGATCGAGGATGACCAGCTCGACGTCGGTCGACAGCGCCATGACCAGCCCGTCGATACCGTCCGCGGCGGTCACCACCGTGTGCCCGGCGTTCTCCAGAGCGCGCCGGACGAAGGAGACGATGCCCTCCTCGTCCTCCACCACCAGAATCGCCACCGCGCGCAACCCTCCCGTTTCCCTGGACCAGCCCAGCATGCCGTTGGAAGCTGAGCCCTTGATGAAGGAAACCTGAAAGCCGTCTTCAGGCTGCTTTCAGGTTCCCATCATCGGGCTGGTGGACAATGGATGCTCTCGACACCCGCCGTTGGAGGGACCGATGACGCGACACCGCACGACGATCCTGGTCTCGTGCGCGGCGGTGGCCCTGTCGATCCTGGGCGCGGGCGGGTACGTCGTGCTCAAGGACCCGGACCTGGCGGTGGAGACGATCCGGCTCGACGGTTTCACCGGCGCCCCCACGCTGCGCTCGCCGGTCGGGGAGGGCACGTCACGGCCGGTCGACGGCTTCGAGCAACTGATCGGTGAACTGCGCTCCGGCGGTGCCGCCGAGGACTGGTACGTCGCCGGGGTGGGGGTGGACTTCGGTCCTCGCGCGTGGTTGCTCACCGATCCCGTGCTGGAGGACTTCGACGGCGACGGCACGGCGGGCACGATCCTGGAGGAGCTGCGCGCCCTGGAGGGTACCGAGGTCACGCTGGGGGTGCGCTACGGCTCCGAGGAGGACGCGGCCCGCGACGGGGTGGGCGTGTTCACCGTCAACGGAGTGCAGTTCCGGGACGCCGACGGCGGGCCCGCGCCGTGGGAGGACCCCGAAGCCCGTCGGGAGGCCGACCGGGAGGAGGTCTCCGCCGCTGCCGAGGGGGCGGTCGGAGAGGGGTCCCGCGCCACCGCCGTCGAGCGCGACGAGGAGGGCGGGCCGGGGTGGTCCGTCCTGGTCCGGGGGGCGGACGGACAGGACTACGAGGTGATCCTCGACGTCTCCGCCGGGATCGAGGACGTTCGCCCCCACGACTGACCCCTAAGCCCGTACCGACACGGTCCCGACCAACCTGAGGGGCGTCTTCAGGTTGACCTCAGGAAGCGCTCAGAAACCACTGACACGCTGTCCCGGTTGCGTCGAGACGAGAGAGGAGACGGGGATTTGTCGGGTCCGTCATCCCAGCGGCTTTCCACGGGGAAGTGGGTCGCGTGCGTCGCGACCGCGCTGGTCATCATCGCGAGTCTGCTGAGTTACGGCTGGTACCAGGGACTGGTCGGCAACATCACGACCGCCCAGGTGGACACCGACGAGTGGGACCGGCCCACGAGCGTCGAGGGCGTCATGAACATCCTCGTCATCGGCTCGGACGTGCGCTCGGGGGAGAACGCCGACTACGGGGCCGCAGAGGGTGCGAGGCCGGACACGATGCTCATCGCGAGCATCAACGTGGACAACGGCGCGGCGACCCTGGTGAACCTGCCCCGCGACCTCATGGTCGACCTGCCCGGCTGCGAGGCGACGGAGGGCTACGAGGGCATGAGTCCGCAGGAGGGCATGATCAGCTCGGTGATGACCTTCGGCGGGGTGGGCTGCCAGTGGCAGGTCGTCGAGCAGGTCACGGGTGTGCACCTGGACCACTTCCTGATGATGGACTTCGTCGGTTTCAAGGACATGGTGGACTCGATCGGCGGCGTCGAGATGTGCATCCCCGAACCGGTGGACGACCCCAAGGCGCACCTGGTGCTCGACGCCGGGCTCCAGACTCTGGACGGTGAGGACTCGCTCGGCTTCGTCCGCTCGCGCTATGCCCAGGGGGACGGCAGCGACCTGTCGCGGATCGACCGTCAGCAGGAGTTCATGGGCGCCATGCTCCGCGAGGTGCTGAGCAGCGACGTGATGACCAGCCCCGTCACGATCACCCGGTTCCTGGGCGCCGTCACCGACTCGATCACCACCGACGAGGGACTGACGGTGGACACCATGGCCGACATCGCGATCTCGATGCGCGAGGTCGACCTGGACCGGGTCCAGTTCGTCACGGTTCCCAACGGCGCCCACCCGGCCGACGAGAACCGCATCATCATGAGTGACGCGGCCCCGGCCCTGTTCGAGGCGATCAACAACGGCGAGGACCTCGGCGGCGACGGCGACGAGGATGACGGAGGGCCCGGTGAGAGTTCCGTGGAGCCCGGTGACGTCTCGGTCGAGATCGCCAACAACACCGGAATCGACGGCCTCGCCCTGGAGATCCAGGCCGTCCTGGTCCAGGAGGGCTTCGTGGTCACCGGCACGGGCAACCCCGACCAACGCGCCCCCGACGCGACCACCGTCTACCACGGTCCGGGGGACGAGGCCGCAGCCAAGCTGCTCGCGGACAGCCTCACCAACGCCCGGACCGAGGAGGCCGAGGGCCTGGAACAGACCCTCGAACTCGTCGCCGGATCGGACTGGGAGGGCTTCGGCGGCTCCTCCTCCGGGAGTGACCTGTCCATCACCGACGACCTCGGCGGCGTCACCGCCGAGAAACAGGAGAGCGCGTGCTGACGGTGAACCGACCGCGTCGGCCGAGCGACGCACGGCACGCGGAGGCCGAGTTCTGATGCGAGGAAACGTGAACGCCCGATCGACCGTGACCGTGGGCGGTGACGGCTCCCGTGCCAGTCTCGACGCCGTCGAGTGGGCGAGCGCCTACGCGCGCCTCTGGGAGGCCTCACTCCGGATCGTGACCGTGGGGGCCTCCGGCCCGGCCCGCAGGGGTCCGGTCTCGGACTCCCGGAGGCAGATCTCCCGCGAGGAGTTCCAGACCAACCAGCGGCTCCGGCGCAGGGCGGAGGCGGCCTTCTCCCGCGCCGTGGGGGCCGTACCGGAGGACCGCATCGAGATGCGGGTCGTCGCCGGGGACCCCGTCGACGCGCTGCTCGCCGCCGCGGAGGGGGGACCGCTGGTGGTCGGCACGCGCCGACTGGGATTCCTGTCCGGGACCATCGCGGGATCCGTCAGCCGGAGACTGATCGGCCGCTCCCCCGGCCCCGTCGCCGTCGTCTCCGGGGCCGCCTCACAGGGACGGGGCCGCGTCGTCGCGGGGGTCGACGGTGGCCCCTCCACCGGCGCGGTGGTGTCCTACGCCCTGGAAGAGGCCCGGATACGCGGCGCGGAGCTCCTGCTCTTCCGAGCGATCGGAGACTCCTCCCCGAACGAGCGCTCAGGGACGGCCGCGGTCGAGGAGGCGAAGGGGTCGGGCCGGGACGTGCGCGTCCGTGAGGAGGAGCGGCGCGGGGACCCGGTCGACCTCCTCGTGGAGCGCTCGGCCGAGGCCGACCTGATCGTCGTGGGGACCCGGAGTCTGGGGCTGACCGCCGGGCTCCTGCGCGGGTCCGTCGGTCAGAGGCTCACCGTGCGAGCCAGGTGCCCGGTCGTGGTCATCCCGGGCTGACGGCCCGGGCCCCGTCAACGGTCCGTGACGGGCTGTCTGAGGATGGTGCGCGGCCTCTCAGGGCTCTCGGGGGCGCTCCCGCGCGGTCGTCGAGGTGGAACTCGCGGCGTTCGCCGGTCACCCCGGGCCGCGGTCCGGGCGGAACCCGTCGTGCCTCCGACCGTCCGGCGGCGGGACGGCGTGGCCCCGCGTCGGGACTCCGGGGGCCGTCCCCAGAGGAGACGACGGAACGACCCGGCGCGGACGGAGGACCTCCCCCGAGCGGGGTCGTTCCTGGGTGGAGTGGGCGCGAAGGGACTCGAACCCCTGGCCTATTGCTTGTAAGGCAATTGCTCTAACCAACTGAGCTACGCGCCCGTGTGTGCGTCGCGAGAGATCATACCGCTTCGCGGTGGTTCTCGCGCCTGGCTCATCCCGCCAGGTGGCGGGCCTGGGCCACGTACTCCTCGACGTCCCGGGGTCGGTCGACGGCCGTGTGCGCGGTCCAGCGGACCACGCCCTCGGCGTCGATGAGGAAGGTGCCCCGCCGGGCCACTCCGCGCCCCTCGTCGAGGACCCCGTACTCCCGGGCGACCCCGCCGTGCGGCCAGAAGTCCGAGAGCAGCGCGAAGGGGAACCCCTCCCGGACGGACCAGGTGCGCAGGGCGAAGGTGGAGTCCACCGACACCGCCAGCACCGTGACCCCGAGGTCCCGGAGCTCGTCGTGGTGGTCGCGCAGGTCCGCGAGCTCTCCCGAGCACACCCCCGAGAAGGCCAACGGGTAGAACACGACGAGCACGGGGCCGCCTCGGAGGGCGCTCAGGACGGTGTCCTGGCCGTACTGGTCCCGGAGGCTGAACTCGGGCGCGCGGGCGCCCACGGAGACGGTGTCGGTCATGCTCACGTTCGTGTCGGCCGACCGCGCGGGCCGGTACCGGTGCCCGTCGGTCGACGGGCACCCCTCAGCGCCGCGCGCCCGTGCTTTCCGAGGCGCGCGACGCCGGACGACTCACCCGGTGCGGGTGGTGTCCGTCACCGCTTGGGAACGACCAGGCGGGTGCCCGACCAGTCGGCGCCGATGCTGACCGCGCTGGTCTGCGACAGGCCCGAAGTAGTGGCGGCCTCGGCCACGTCGTTGGGTGACACGTGCAGCTCACGACCGGCCTTCGGGGTCAGGACCAGGATGGTCCCTCCGTCGGCGATGGTCGTCACCGTGTCCATCAGAGCGTCGGTGAGGTCGCCTTCCTCGTCGGACCGCCACCACAGCAGTGCCGCGTCGACGTCGCCGTCGAAGTCCTCGTCGACCAGTGCCTCGCCCGTGAGTTCGGCGATGGAAGCGCGCAGTCCCTCATCGACGTCGTCGTCGAACCCGAATTCCTGCACCACCTGACCCGGCTTGAATCCGAGTCGGTCAGCCAAGCCGCGTTCGCTTTGTGCCTGGCCCGCGGTCGCGCTCACGAAAGTTCTCCTCCACAGATGGTTTTTCTCAATCTTGCCTGCACGAAGCAGTTGTCACAACGATGCCGGGCATTTTTTGTCGCCCGTCACGTGGGTCCGTAACCATCGCTGATGGCCTAGTTCACACGCTAGTGGCATATCCCGTCAACGCGCGTCCGAACCCGGCTCGCGTCGAATCAGCTCATCCGGACTCCAGGAAGGACAACCGGACCTGCCGATCCGGGTTGTCCACGTTCAGGTCGACGATCGCGACGGACTGCCACGTGCCCAGTTCGAGTCTGCCGGATAGTACTGGCAGTGTGGTCTGCGGTGCGACGAACGCCGGCATGACGTGTGAGCGTCCGTGTCCTCGGGACCCGTGCCGGTGCCGCCACCGGTCGTCGGCTGGCAGCAGGTCGTCGAGGGAGGCCAGGAGGTCGTCGTCGGACCCCGCGCCCAGCTCGATGATGGCCACGCCCGCCGTCGCGTGCGGGACGAAGACGTTGAGCAGGCCGTCGCCGCCGCTCCGGGCGACGAACTCTCGGCACTGCTCGGTGATGTCGGTGACGCTCTCCGATCCGCCGGTGTGCAGCTCAAGGATCAGTGTCCGCATAGCGACACCTTCGCGCAGCCTGGCCCCCGGTGCAACCATCACGCGTGGATCCGCAGGTGACCGAACCCCCGCGAAGGGGCCATACTCCTCCTCGACGTGTGTGAAACTGGACGAAAGAAGGGATAAGGGTGACTGTCTCGTTACTTTTGGGGCCCGTGCTTCGCCACGTGGGCCCCGCCACGGCGACGGTGTGGGTGGAGACGGACGCCCCCTGTGACGTCCGGGTTCGCGTGGACGGCGGGCCGGTCTCGGCCAGCCGCACCTTCACGGTCCACGGCCACCACTACGCCGTGTGCGAAATCGAGGGCCTGACGCCGGGTTCCGTCCTCCCCTACGAGGTCTTCCTCGGTGAGGACCGGGTGTGGCCCGAACCCGACAGCCCGCTGCCGCCCAGCGTCCTGCGCACCCTGTCCCCGGACGCGCCGACCCGGCTGCTGTACGGCTCCTGCCACACCCCCACCGGTGACACTCCCGAGGGCCTGGTCCGCTACGGCCCCGACATGCTCCGTGCCACCGCCCGCCGCCTGGCCCGTGAGGACCCGACCGAGGACAACCTGGTCCTGCTGCTCATCGGCGACCAGGTCTACGCCGACGAGGTCCAGGAGCCCATGCGGGCCTTCCTCCGGGAGAGGCGCGGCGCGGAGGACCCGGACGGCGCACCGGAGGGCGAGGTCGTCCGTTTCGACGAGTACGCCGAGCTCTACCGACAGGCCTGGTCCGACCCCCAGGTGCGGTGGCTGCTGTCGACCGTGCCCACACTGATGGTCTTCGACGACCACGACATCCGCGACGACTGGAACACCTCGGCGGCCTGGCGCGGCGCGATGGACGGGTACCCGTGGTGGCGCACCCGGGTGACCAGCGGACTCGGCGCCTACTGGGTGTACCAGCACGTGGGGAACCTCTCCCCCGACGCGCGCGCCAAGGACCCGCTGTGGGCGGCCGTGCGCGACCACCGCGAGCGCGGCACCGACGCCGGGGACGCGCTGGACGCGTTCGCGTGGCGCGCGCACGACGAGCCCTCCTCCTACCGGTGGAGCCACCACCACGACGTGGGCGGCGTACGGGTCCTCGTGGCCGACACCCGCTGCGGCCGGGACCTGGACGAGAACGACCTCCCCGGCGGCTCACGGTCCATCCTGGGATCCGACGGTCACGACTGGCTGGACGAGCACCTGACCGGCGGCCCCGACCACCTCGTGGTCGCCTCCACCGTCCCGGTCCTGCTGCCGCCCTCCGTGCACCACCTGGAGGCGTGGAACGAGGCGGTGTGCGCGGGCGCCTGGGGTGCGGCGGCCAGGACCCCCGCCGAGCGGCTGCGCCAGGCCCTGGACCTGGAGCACTGGGGCGCCTTCCAGTACTCCTTCCACCGCCTGGCGGACGCCGTGCTCGACGTCGCCCGTGGCGGCAGGGGTCCGGCTCCCGCCACGGTCCTGCTGCTCAGCGGAGACGTGCACTTCTCCTACCTGGCCCGCGCGCGGGCCCGTGCGGGGCACACGACCTCCCGGGTCGCCCAGCTGGTCTCCTCCGCGCTGTGCAACCAGCTCTCCCCGAACCTGCGCCGCGCGGCCACGGTGTCCGCGAGCTGGCCCCTGCGGCTGGCCGGGAGCGTCCTGACGCGGCTGGCGGGGGTGCGTCGCGCCCCGCTCTCCTGGGGGCTCTCGGAGCGCCCCTACTTCGGCAACACGATCGGTGAGGTGGTCTTCGACGGCCGCGAGGCCGAGGCGCGCTGGTACCACTGCCCGCAGGGCGGGGACGACGCCCTGCCCGAGGTCCGCCGCCGGGCCGTCATCTGACCCGTGACACGGCTCCGGCGGCGCCCGTGGGGGCGCCGCCGGAGTGCGTCGCGGAGTCTCGTGCCGGAGGGCGGCCGGGCCCTAGGGCTTGTGCGAGGGCGGACGCCGACTCGCGTGTCCCCGGCGCCGGTTGCGTACGCTCAGGCCGAGCGCCCCGCCCTGTTCCAGGAGCTCCCGGGCCGCCCTGTTGACGGTGCCGCGCGACCTGGTGGCCGCGGGGGCGTCCTCGGTCTCGCCCAGCTCGGGCTTGGGCAGGAGCGTGGTGGGCTCGTTGTCCTGGTCGTCGAGTTCCTCGGGGAGCGCGTGCAGCTTGCGGGTGCGCTGGAGCTGTGGCCCCTCGGTCGCGGGCGGTTCCTCGACGGGCGCCTGCGGCTCGGTGGGGTTGCGCTTCTCCTCGTCGACGGCCTCCTTCCACGCCTGGTCCTGCTGCTGGTCCTCCTGCTTCTGGCGCTCCAGACGGCGGGCGCGGTCGGTGCGCCACGCACGGTAGGAGCGGACCAGCGGGGTGACCACCGGCCAGGTGACCCTGGCGGGCCGGGAGAGGGCGTGCCAGAGGTAGGCGGTGGTACCCCAGGCCTCCATGGCCCTGCGAGCCCTGGTGATGGTGAAGAAGGTGGGCATGGCGAGCAGCAGCTGCGGCCAGGCCAGGGCCAGCGCGGCGAACAGCGGGTACATGCCGCCGCCCGCGATCGCGGCCGCGGCGCCGATGACCACCGGCACCAGCGCCAGCGCCACCCGCAGCTGGGTGAACTGCCGGAAGCGGTGCAGGGAGCGGCGGGCCGAGACCGGCGGCGCCAGCCCCTCGGGAAGCGGGGTGGGCTGCACGATCACGGCGAGCAGCAGCGTTCCCACACCCACGCTCGCGGCCAGCAGGATGGTCCATCCGGCGGCGGACATCGCGCCGCCCACCAGCAGGTACACCAGGCCCAGGACCGGGACCGGCGCGGGGAGCCAGAACAGGACGCGCCTGCGCAGCTCACCCTCCTGCGTGGGTTGGAGTACGAAATCGATCACCGGGCGTAGTATCCGGAACCTCTTCCTCGGTCGCTCGACCACAGCGTTGGACCCCCCAAGAACGTCGTGACGGAGCGGTGCGGGGAGCGACGCCCGAGGGTTTTCGTCGTCTCTGGCTCCACCTGCAACCTGCCCGTATCAAAGCTATCTCTTTTCGCGTAGTCCCCGGGCGCACACGGTCAGTTACACACATACCCGACGCTGGTGAAACTTCCATAAACCAGCCGAAAAGGGAGGCAACGATCAGATTACGACGTGGCGGAGGTCACGCCCCCGAGCGTGGCCGACACCGGCCACCGGGAGGATCAGTCCCGGGTTTCGGACAATCGGCCCAGAGCCACCGCCACCCGAAGCACGAAGGAGCCGCGCCCGTCCGAGGGGATGTGCCCGGTGAGCTCGGAGATCCGGCTCAGCCGGTAGCGCACCGTGTTCGGGTGCACGAAGAGCATGCGCGCCGTGGCCTCCAGTGACGAGGCGTGCTCGAGGTACACCGACAACGTGTCCAGCAGCGGAGAACCGGCGCCCTGGAGCGGCAGGTACACCTCCGTCACCAGCTGGTGGCGGGCCTCCGTGTCACCCTCCAGGGCCCGCTCCGGCAGCAGGTCGTCGGCGAGCACCGGCCGGGGCGCGTCGGGCCACGCGACGGCGGCCCGCAGACCGTTCACCGCGGACCGCACCGACGATCCCGCCGCGTGCAGGTCCGCCACGGCCGGGCCCACCACCACGGGTCCGTCTCCGAACAGCCCCGCCAGGGGCTCCACCGGCTCGATCGGGAGGTCGTCGACCGGATGGCGGTCCCCCACCCCGACCACCACGACCACGCGACGCCCCTGCATGCCCGCCAGTACGTCGTAGCCCAGGCGGCGGGCGGCCGAGCGCAGGTCGTCCATGACCTTGCCGCCGTCCTCGTCACCGATGTCCCCGGCCACCGCGATCACCGGCGTGTGCGACCAGCCCAGCGCCGACCCCCAGGTCTGGAGCCCCTCCACCTGGTCCCCGTGCAGGAGCGCGTCGACGATCAGCGCCTCCAGCCGGGCGTCCCAGGCGCCACGGGCCTCGGCCGCGCGGGCGTAGACCTTGGCGGAGCTGAAGGCCACCTCGCGCGTGTAGCGGAGCATCGCCTCGCGCAGCTGCTGTTCGCCGCCCGGGGCGGCCAGGTCGTCGACCTGGTTCTCGACCACCTCGATGACCACCCGGATCATGTCGACGGTCTGCTGGAGGGAGACCGACCGGGTCAGTTCGCGCGGGGCGGTGCCGAAGACCTCCACCGTGATCGCGGGACGACCGCGTTCCGGGTCACGGAACCAGTCCACGAAGGCCGCCACTCCGGACTGCGCCACGAGGCCGATCCACGACCGGTCCTGGGCCGACATCCGGCGGAACCAGCCGAGTCGCTCCTCCATACGGCTGACCGCCGCGGTGCCCAGCGCCCCCATGGAGCGTTCCAGGCGTCGGACGGTCTCGGCGCGGATCTGGTCCTGAGGGGCGCCGTTCCCGGTCGGCGCGCTCGCGCCGTCCTCGGTCGGTCGGGGTTCGGTGTTCACTCGTCTAGGTTCGCATCCTCTCCGCACCCGATCCGGAGTTCGCCTCCGTGTCGGCCGTCACGCCCCGCACCGGGCGGTCCGGGAGCGAGGCGTGAGGGGGCCCGCGTACCGTCGGAAAGTGATCTCCTCCACCCGTTTCGGGTTTGTGGGGACATCACCGGTGGCTTTTTGTGGATTACCTACAAAAGGACTTCGGTGAACTTCGTGTCTCCCACCATCCAGCTGGTGATCTCCTACAGGGCAAGGTTGATGTCGTGCTTGTAATCGTTGCTCCAGGCCAAGGCGCCCAGGTTCCCGGTTTCCTCTCCCCGTGGCTCGAACTCCCCGGCATGGCCGAGACGTTCTCCTCGTGGTCCGAGGTGACCGGTCTCGACCTCGTGCGCTACGGCACCACGGCGGACGCGGACGAGATCCGCGACACCGCCGTCGCCCAACCGCTCCTGGTGAGCGCCGGCCTGGCCGCGGCCACCGCGCTGCTCGGCCCGCTGACCGCCCCCGGCGCCCCGCTGCCCGCCTCGCCCTCCCTCGTGGACGCCACGGCCGGGCACAGCGTCGGTGAGTTCACCGCCGCCGCGCTGGCCGGTGTGCTCTCCCCCAAGGACGCGCTGGCCCTGGTGGCCGAGCGCGGCCGTGGGATGGCCGACGCCGCCGCCCGCACCGAGACCGGGATGACCGCGATCCTGGGCGGTGAGCGCGAGGCCGTCCTGGCCGCCATCGAGGCCGCCGGGCTGACCCCGGCCAACGACAACGGCTCCGGTCAGATCGTGGCCGCCGGAACCACCGCCCAGCTGGCGGCGTTCGCCGAGAACCCGCCCGAGCGGGCCCGGCTGCGGCCCCTGTCCGTGGCGGGCGCCTTCCACACCGAGCACATGGCCCCGGCCGTGGAGCGGGTGCGGGACGCCGCCCGGAGCCTGGCCACCGCCGACCCCAGCGTCCGTCTTCTGTCGAACGCCGACGGAGCCGTGGTCGAGAGCGGCGCCGAGTACCTGGACCGCCTGGTCTCGCAGATCTCCTCGCCGGTCCGCTGGGACGCCTGCACCGACACCCTCTCCGACCTCGGGGTGACCGCGTTCATCGAGCTGACCCCGGCGGGCACGCTCAGTGGCCTCGCCAAGCGCGCGCTGCGTGGCATCGAGATCCTCGCGGTGAAGACCCCCGACGACCTCGAACGCGCCAGCGCTCTCATCAAGGAGCACGCGGGGACCCCCTCCCCCGCGAGCAGCCAGCAGGAAGGCTGAGCATGTTCAACGTCCCCAGTGCGCCCGGCGGTGCCGCGATCCGTTCCTTCGGCGGGTACCAGCCGTCGCGGGTCGTGACCAACGCCGATCTGGAGGCCCGCGTCGACACCAACGACGAGTGGATCCAGAGCCGTGTGGGCATCAGGGAGCGTCGCGTCGCCGGACCCGAGGACTCCGTGGCGAGCATGGCCGTCGCCGCCGGAGGCAAGGCCCTCGCGGCGGGCGGGCTCTCCCCCGAGGACATCGACCTGGTGATCGTGGCCACCTGCACCGTGCAGGACCAGATCCCCAACACCGCGGCGACCGTCGCCGCGCGGCTCGGCATCTCCGCTCCGGGTGCCTTCGACGTCAACGCGGCCTGCGCGGGCTTCGTCTACGCGCTCGGGCTGGCCTCGGACTCGGTCCGGGCCGGAAGCTCGCGCAACGTCCTGGTGATCGGCTCGGAGAAGCTCAGCGACTGGGTGGACTGGGAGGACCGGTCCACCTGTGTGATCTTCGCCGACGGTGCCGGGGCCGCCGTGGTCTCGGCCTCCGAGGAGCACGCCGTCGGTCCGGTCGTCTGGGGTTCCTCGGGCGAGCGCGCCGACACGATCCACCTGCGTGAGGGCAAGTACCTCCACCAGGAGGGTCAGGCCGTCTTCCGGTGGACCACCACCGAGTTGTACAAGGTGGCCCTGGAGGCGCTGGAGCGCGCCGGTGTGGAGCCGTCCGAGCTCACCGCCTTCGTGCCCCACCAGGCCAACCTGCGGATCGTCGAGTCCATCGCGCGCAAGCTGGGGGCACCCCAGGCACTCGTGGCCCGCGATATCGTCACCGCTGGCAACACCTCCTCCGCCTCGATCCCTCTCGCGCTGTCGCGCATGGTCGAACGCGGGGAGCTGCCGTCGGGGAGCACCGTGCTCACCCTGGGATTCGGTGCGGGCCTGGTCTACGCCGCACAGGTGATCCGCATCCCCTGATCCGATGATCCGATCCCAGCGGACGCGGGCCCGCCCGCCCCGTTCGGGAACGTCACCGACACCACGTTCGTCAAGCAAGGAGAAACACGACATGGCCGACCACAGCGAGCAGGACATCCTCAAGGGCCTCGGCGACATCGTCGAGGAGATCGTCGGTACGGAGCCCGCCGAGGTCACCCCCGAGAAGTCGTTCGTGGACGACCTGGACATCGACTCGCTGTCCATGGTCGAGATCGCCGTCGCCGCGCAGGACAAGTTCGGCGTGGAGATCCCCGACGACCAGCTCAAGGACCTCAAGACGGTCCAGGACGTCATCAACTTCATCCAGAAGTAGCGCGTCCGGGCCGCCGGTCCGCACCCCGGTCCGGCGGCCCGACCCGTCCCCACCAAGGACACCCCAGACCCACTCATTCGCCACGCCTCCCGGCACCGAGCCGGGATCGACCCACGAGAAGGGCGATCGGATCATGTCCAAGACCGATGTCGTCGTCACCGGCCTCGGCGCCACCACCCCCCTCGGGGGTGACGTCGCGACCACATGGTCCGCGCTCCTCGACGGCCGCTCCGGAATCAGCATGCTGCCGGAGGACTGGCACGAGAAGCTTCCGGTGCACTTCGCCGGGCAGATCGCGCAGGAACCCTCGGAGAAGCTGCCGCGCCCCCGGCTGCGCCGCCTCGACCGGACCCAGCAGTTCGCCCTGATCGCGGCGCAGGAGGCCTGGGACCACGCGGGCGCCCCCGACGTCGACCCCCTCCGTCTCGGCGTGGTGGTCTCCAGCGGCATCGGTGGCATCCTCACCATCCTGGAGCAGTACGACACCTTCCGTGAGAAGGGCTGGAAGCGGGTCTCCCCGTTCACCGTGCCCATGCTCATGCCTAACAGCCCGGCCGCCGCCGTGGCCCTGGAGTTCACCGCGCGCGCGGGCGCCCACGCCCCGGTCAGCGCCTGCGCCTCCAGCGCCGAGGCGATCGCCAACGGTGTGGACATGATCCGCGCGGGCCGGGCCGACGTGGTGATCGCGGGCGGTACCGAGGCCGCGATCCACCCCCTGAACATCGCCTCCTTCGCCTCCATGCGCGCGCTGTCCACGCGCAATGACGACCCGCAGACCGCGTCCCGCCCCTGGGACAGGAACCGCGACGGCTTCGTCATGGGCGAGGGCGCGGGCATCCTCGTCCTGGAGTCGGCCGAGCACGCCGCCAGGCGCGGCGCGCACGTGTACGCCCACGCCGCCGGTGTCGGCTACACCGACGACGCCCACGACATCGTCATGCCGGACCCGGAGGGCGCGGGCCAGGCCCGTGCCATCACCCAGGCGCTGGCCGACGCCGACCTCCGACCGAGCGACATCGTGCACGTCAACGCGCACGCCACGTCGACCCCGGCCGGGGACGTCGGTGAGACCCGCGCGATCCGCTCGGCCCTGGGCGAGTCCGCCGCCGACCGGGTCGCGGTGACCTCCACCAAGTCCATGACGGGCCACCTCCTGGGCGGCGCCGGGGCGGTGGAGTCGATCGCGACGATCCTCGCGCTGCACGAGGGCCAGATCCCGCCGACCATCAACATCTCCGAGCTCGACCCGGAGGCGGCCGTGGACATCGTCCGCGACAAGCCCCGGGAGATGCCGAGCGGGGACGTCGCCGCCATCAACGAGTCCTTCGGGTTCGGCGGCCACAACATCGCCGTGGCCTTCCGCCGCGCCTGATCCTTCGGTCCGCACACGGCGTCGGATCCTCCAGTGGGCGTCACCGTAGGGTGACGCCCACTGTCGTGTCCGTGACCCCCGTCGACCGTTCGTGAACGCCCGGCGGCCCGTGTCCCAAGAACGGGCGAACTCCGCCGCCCGGGTCTTTATACGGGCGTGTCCCACGCGCGACCATGGCAGACGTGTCCACCCTGCCTCGCTCCCACACCCGCCCGGCTCCCACCGCCGATGACCAGCCCGGACGCCGCCGTCGCGGCCCGGCCTTCCGTCCTGTCGTGGACCTGGACTCCGGCGCTGTGGTGGCCGTGGAGGTCGTCGCCGCCGTTCCCGCGGGGCTGGGCCGCCCCGACGGACGGGGCGGTGGTTCCGCTCTGGTGGCCGAGTGGCTGGCCTCCCTGGTGCGCGCCGGTGCCGGCGTGGAGAGCCTGTCGCCGTTGGTCCTGCCCCTGCCCTCGGCCGCCCTCATCGACGGCACCGACCTGCCCCGGTTGGTCGAGAGCGCGCTGCGCCGGGCCGGACGTCGGCCGCGCGACGTGACCCTGATGCTCACGCCCGACCTCGTGGAGCTGCCTCGGGCCTCCGTCCTGACAGCGGTCTCCGGGTTGCGCTCGTTGGGTTTCCGCTGTGGGTTCGGGACCGCGATGGCCCGGCCCGACCTGGTCGTGGAGGCCACCCCGTTCCTGGTCCGGTTGGACCCCGTCCTGGTCTCGGGGATCGACGGAGACCAGCGCAACGGGGGGATCGTGGACGGGCTGGCCCGGATCGGGCGCAGCAGCGGCGTGTACGCGATGGCCGACGGCGTGGCCCGGAGCGAGGAGATCGTGCGCCTGCGCGCGTGCGGGGTGCGGTTGGGCTGTGGCGCGTACTTCGCGGACCCCGCCTGGCGGCCCGGCGAGAAGGTGACGCCGGTGCCGGAACCGGCGGCCACCTCCCTGGACGACACCGACGCGGGCCCCCGGGTCACCGAGTTCATGGTGCCGCCGCTGGACTTCGACTCGGAGTCCACCGGTGAGCACGTCCTGGAGGCGTTCACCGGGGACACCGCGCTCAACAGCGTGGTGCTCATCGACCACCGGGAGCGGCCGACGGGGGTCATCGACCGGACCCGGTTCCTGCTGTCGGTCACCGGGAGGTACGGGCACGCCCTGCACGCCAAGCGCCCCGCGCTGCGGCTGGCGGAGTCGCCCCGGACGGTGCCCGCGTGGATGTCCGCGATCTCGGCGCTGCGGGTGGCGGGGCAGGACCGTGAGCGGGTCTACGACGACCTGATCGTGACCAACCCCTACGGCCAGTGCGTGGGGGTCGTGCACGTGAGCGACCTCATCCAGTCGCTGTCCCGGCAGTGACCCGGACGGCACCACGACCCCGGACAGCACGGTGGCCGCGCTCCCCGAAGAAGCGGGAACGCGGCCACAGTGAGGGCTGGCGGGCCCGGCGCGGTCAGCGCAGGGGCTCGGGGCCCTTGGTGCCCGAAGGGCTGCTGGTCGGGGGCGTGTCGTCCGCCGAGTAGTCGTTGTAGTGCGTGTCCGCTCCGGACCTGCGCAGTTCCTCCCGCAGCTGTTCGCGGGTCTGCTCGTCGTGCAGGTAGTCCAGCTCGGGCCGGCGCGGCAGGAGGCCGTCACCGGAGGAGCGGCCCATCGCGCGCCGGCGCAGCCACGGCACGAGGTACTGGCGGGCCCAGCGGCGGCCCTCCCTGCGACGCAGGATGCGGGGCAGCTGCTGGGGCGGGGTGGCCCACGGGTCGGTCCAGGACTCGGGCGGACCCATGGGGTGCCCGAGCAGGTCGGCGACGCGGGCCGCGACGATCTGGTGTCCGGCGCCGTTGGGGTGCAGCCGGTCGTCGCTCCAGGCCCGGGGATCGTTGAGGGCGTTGAGGGCCCACAGGTCCACGATCTCGGTGCCGGTGCGCTCGGCCACGGCCCGCATGTGCATGCTGAACACCGCGATCCGGCCCCGGTACAGGCGCAGGACCGGGATCCATCCGGTGTCGTGGCCCGCCAGGATCACCACGCGGATGCCCGCGTCCCGCAGCTGGCGCACGCCCCACTCGAACTTCTCGGCCAGCGCGTCGAGGTCCCCGCCGGGGCGGAGGACGTCGTTGCCGCCCGCCAGCACGGTGACCAGGTCGGGCTTCCACGCGAGGGTCTGTTCGAGCTGTTCACCGAAGATGTGTTTCATCCGACGTCCTCGGACGCCGAGGTTGGCGTAGCGGAAGTCCGGGGAGAGCGTGCCCAGGTGTTCCGCGAGGCGGTCCGCGAACCCCCGGTACTCACCGCCGGGACCGCTGTCGTCCAGCATCCCCTCTGTGATGCTGTCACCGATCGCCACGTAGGACCGGATGAGCTCCGGTCTGTCCACGGGCGCAGCAGCGGGGGGATTCATCTCAAGGTCTGTCACGTCAACCAATCATCCGGATCGACCGTCCCGCGCCTGCCATGCGCCGGGGTGCGTGGGACGGAAGTCTTGGCGGGTCGCGGTCTGCCGCTGGCCCGAGTGTCCGAGCACCGTCGGCCCCGAGGTGAGCCGCGTCGCGGACACCCGGCCGAGGGGCGCTCGGGAGAGGACAGTGCCCGTCCAGCATACCCGCGACCGACGTCAGCGTGCCGGGCTCGCGCGTGCTGCTGGGGCACCGAGGGAACAACGCCCGGAGGACCCGAGAAGAGCCAGAAGTCCCTTATGAGGTAGATCACAACTCGAAGTGGCCTCTGAGGGGGAATCTCCTTGGTCACGGTGATCACACGCGGAGGTCACCTCCGGGTATCGGCACACCCCGTCCGCCCGGGACTACCCATGTGGGCCCGGGGCACGTACGATCTCGGAGAAGTGCTCACGGCACCCCTGTCCCTCGGCCCGCCGTGCCCCCACGCGGACGACCGAGTCGGTTCAAGATCCGTCCTCTCCCGGGTCAAGGGCGCGTACTGTGGTGCATCGAACCGAAGGCCCGTGCGGTTCCTCCCCAATTCACGTGCAGACACCAGGAGGTCGAGGTCCCCAGCGGATGAACGCCGTCTCTCCGATCTGCCTCGTCGACCTCGCGCCCGCCCTGCGGTGGTCGAGATCGCCGGACGTGGCGCCCCTGCTCCAGCACGACCGTCTCATCGACGGCTGGTGGCACTCGCTCCCCGTCACCCGTGTCCTGGACATCGCCGGCCCGCCCTGGCTGGCGAACGGTCTGGCGCGCCTCGCGGTCGAACACTGGGGGCACATCGCCCTCTCGGAGTTCCTGCCGAGCCTGCGCACCCAGCCGGTGGACTGCTCCGACCTGGCCGAACCGGTCAGGGGCGCCGTGGTCAACACCGCTGGTGACTGGGACCGCCTCATCGCGTCCACCCCCCAGGAGATGCACGACTGGCGCCTGCCGGGCTGTGGTGTCCTGGACATCGTGAGCACCGTCGCCTGGCGAGCCCTCCAGCCCTGCTGCGAACTCCCCGGCGGGCCCACCCCCTCCCCCGCGCTGATGACGGAGGCCGTGCGGACCATCGCGCACTGGCTCCCCGACTCCGCCCCCGATCACGTGCGCAGCGCGCTGGACTACCTGGAGAGCGCCACCGGTTCCGGTGGCGCGCCCGACCGGAACGGTGGTTCCGGGGACTCCGCGTATCCACCGCAGACCCCCGCCACCCGAGCGATCCGGACCCTGCGCGCCCTGCGTGCCCAGCGGGACCAGGACCAGCCCACCGTGGAGCAGCCCGCGGAGCCGGGGTCCGTCCCCGTGGCGGAGGCCCCCGCGGCTGCGGTCGGCGGCATGGTCAGCTCCGCGGCGATGATCCCGGGCTCGGCCCTGAGCGCCGAGACGGTCAGCAGTGCGGCGGTGGAGACCGCGACCAGCGGCGTCGGGGACCTGCGCTCGCAGTTCCGCAGCTCGCTCCTGGGCCCCGGTCGGACGCTGCGCCGCCCCAGCTTCAGCCGGACCAAGGCGCCCGCCCCCGAACGCGTGGAGGAGCCCCCGGCGCCCGTCCTGGGCCAGCACCCGCTGGTGGACCAGGTCGAGGAGATGTTCCGTTCCTGGCCCGAGCTGGAGCGGACGGTGGCCGCCGAACGGCTCTTCGCCACCGACCCGATCAGCATCCGGGTCCTCTCGGAGCAGATCTCGGTGGACGTGACCGAGATACGCGGGGCGCAGCGCAAGGTGGAGGAACGCCTCCTGCGCTGGTTGGGTTCGCCCGAGGGAGCGGCGATCACCAAGCACCTGCGCGAACTCTCCGAGCAGCTCGGTTCCGCGACCACCATCGACCGGCTCATCAACGCGCACCCGGACCACCCGGTGGACGTGCCCACGCTGCACACGCCGCTGTGGCGCGTGATCATCACGCTCTTCACCGACCGGCGCATGCACAACGGCTGGCTCATCGCGGACGACCCCAGCAAGCTGCGCTGGCAGACCCGCGAGCTGCTGGGCGACGGCCCCAACCTGACCGAGGCGGGCATCCGGCTGGGCCGGATCGGTATCCGCCCGCAGGAACTGCGCGCCTGGCTGCTGAGCACCCCCGGGGTGAGCCTGCGCGACGGAAGCGTGTACGTGGACACCTCCGTCCCCATGGAGGCTCCGCACGACGGTCACGCCACCGAGGAGTCCGGCGCCACCACCGAGAACGGCCTGCCGATCCGGCGCCGCCCCGACGGCCAGCCCGGCCCGGCCGACCCCGTCGCCCACGGCGCCGAACCGCTCCACCAGCACCGATCCGACCCCGAGCAGAACGGGTTCGCGCCCGTCTCACCGCCCCTTCCGTCGTCCCCGCCGATGCCTCCGGTGAGCCGTACGACGCACCACGGTCCGGTCCGCCCCGGGGCCAGCGACCCTGCCGCCTCGGCCCGCTGCTTCCGCGCCCCGGACGGCCGTTGGTGGCACCGCATCGACATCACCGCGGACCACCTCAACGGCGCTCCCGTGGCGGTGCCCACCGGCTACGCGACCCACCTGGGGTTGCAGCCCGGCCGTCTGCTGTGCCTCACGGCTCCCGGCGCGGACCTGCTGGTGCTGGTCTGGCGCGACCAGCCCGCCTTCGACTCCCTGCGCCCACTCCTGCGCCGCCAGGCCGCCCAGCCGGGCGACCGCATGTTCATCACGGTCTCGGGTGACCGGCTGGACGCGCGCAAGCTGCCCGCCGGGGACCTCAGCGGGCATCCTCCGGCCGCACGCGCGCTGCACCTGATCGGCTACACGGCCCCGGCCGCCACGGAGGAGGCGCTCAGGATCCTGTCGCGCCGGATCACCGACCACGGCGACGAGTCGCTGGCCGAACCCCAGGCGCTGCTGGAGGCGCTGTCGCTGCGCGGCGACGAGGACATCGCGGGCGAGCTGCGCTCGGCCATGTTCGCCACGCACTAGGCACCTGACCAGGCACCAGCGGACGACCGCTCGGAGGGGGCCGCACCGGACACGTTCCGGGGCGGCCCCCTTCTTCGTGCGCGGGGACGTCGTTCCCAGGGCCGGGGGTTCCCCATGAGGCCGGGAGGATGTAGGTTAGCCTTACCTAATTGATTTGAGGTGGTCCTCCTGCTGCCGTACCCGAACTCCCTCACGCCCTCCCCCGCCGAACGGGCGCGCTCCGTCCTGTCCAGGCCCAACCCGGCCACGGTCACCAGCAACGACGTCTCCCTGCACCTGACCGGAGCCGTCTGCCACACCACCTTCCAGGGCGAGGTCACTTTGCTCGTCCCCGACCAGCACCGCGTGCTGGCCGAGATCGGTGAGGGCACCCTGGAGGCCACCGTCGAGTTCACCGACACGGCCCCGGTGGACCTGCGCGACCCGACCCGCTCCCTGCTGTGGATCAGCGGCGAGCTGCGTGCCCCCTCCCCACGTGAGGCTCGCGACCGCGCGCTCGCCGCCCTGGCCGACGACCTCGACGAGCGCCTGCTCGACCTGGGCCACGGGCGCACCCTGATCGTGATGACCCCCCACCTGATCATCCACTCCGACCACGAGGGCTGTCACCTGCTGAACCCCGAGGAGTTCACCGACGCGGCGGCGGACCCCTTCGGCCGCTGGGAGGGGCCCTGGCTGCGCCACCTGGAGGACGACCACCCCGACGTGCTCTGGGCCCTGGTCAGCCGCTGCGGCGTCCAGCTCCCTCCGGGGCGTCCCCGGCCGCTCGGCGTGGACCGGCACGGCCTGCGGCTGCGGTTGGAGGGCCCGGACGGCGACCACGACGTCCGTATCCCCTTCAGAAGACCCGCGTGCACCCCGCACGACGTCGCCCACGAGGTCCAGGAGATGGCCGGGCTCGACCGGCACCAGTGCTGACCCGCGCGGCGAACGCGCCCGGCACCGTCGGCCCCTCAGAGAACGCCCGGGGCACCGCGCGCAGCCCGGGGGCGGTCCGGACACGCGAAGGGCCGGAACCCCGAAGGGTCCCGGCCCGCGCTCCGACGGAGTCGGATCAGACGTTGAAGCCCAGCATGCGCAGCTGGTCACGCCCGTCGTCGGTGATCTTGTCCGGACCCCACGGCGGCATCCAGACCCAGTTGATCTTCACTTCGCGCTCGAACTCGTCCAGGGCGCTGTTGGCCTGGTCCTCGATCACGTCGGTGAGCGGGCAGGCCGCACTGGTCAGGGTCATGTCCAGGGTGATCGACTCGTCGTCGTGGTTCACCCCGTAGACCAGCCCCAGGTCGACGATGTTCACGCCGAGCTCGGGGTCGATCACGTCCTTGAGCGCCTCACCGATCTCCTCGGCCAGCGCCTCCTGCTCCGGGGAGCGGGGAGCGGCCTCGGGCTTCTCGGCGGTCTCGGTGTTCGTGGTCTCGTTGTCACTCATTCAGGCGCCTTCCTTCTCCAAGGACTGCGACACCGCGTCCTTCCAGGCCATCCACCCCAGCAGGGCGCACTTGATCCGAGCCGGGTACTTGGACACGCCGACGAACGCGACGGCGTCCTCCAGCACGTCCTCGTCCGGCTCACCCTTGCCCTTGGACTGCATCAGCTCGGTGAACGCGTCCAGGGTCCGCATCCCCTCGGCGACGGTCCGGCCGATGAGCAGGTCGGTCAGCACCGAGGTGCTGGCCTGGCTGATCGAGCAGCCCATCCCCTCGTAGGAGACGTCACTGACGACGGCCTTCTCGTCCAGCTCGGAACCGGAGGCAGGGGTCAGCGTCACCCGGAGCGTCACCTCGTCCCCACACGTGGGGTTGATGTGATGCGCCTCGGCGTCGTACGGATCGCGCAGCCCCTTGTGGTGCGGGTTCCGGTAGTGGTCCAGGATGATTTCCTGGTACATCGCGTCCAACTGCATGGTCAGGCAGAATCCTCGTACTAGTCCCGGGTTCCGAAGAACCTCTGGGCGGCCCCGATGGCCTCCACCAGCGCGTCCACGTCCTCCAGCGTGTTGTAGAGGTAGAAGGACGCGCGTGTGGTCGCGACGATACCGAGCTTGCGGTGCAGAGGCCAGGCACAGTGGTGGCCCACCCTGACCTCGACGCCACGGTCGTCCAGGACCTGGCCGAGGTCGTGCGGGTGGATGTCGTCCACCACGAACGACACCGCGCCGCCCCGGTCGACCGCCTCGGTCGGGCCCACGATCCGCACGCCCTCGATCGCGCCCACCCGCTTCAGCGCGTACGCGGTGAGCTCGTGCTCGTGCGCGGCGACCCGGTCCATGCCCACCTCGGAGAGGTAGTCACACGCCGCGGCCAGGCCGACGGCCTGCGGGGCCATCGGCACACCGGCCTCGAAGCGCTGCGGCGGATCCGCCCAGGTCGAGTGGCTCATGTGCACGACGCCGATCATCGAGCCGCCGCTGATGAAGGGCGGCATGGCCGCGAGCAGCTCCCGGCGCCCCCAGAGCACGCCGATCCCGTTGGGACCGAGCATCTTGTGCCCCGAGAAGGCCAGGAAGTCCACGTCGAGTTCACGGACGTCCACCGGCATGTGCGGCACCGACTGGCAGGCGTCCAGCAGCACCAGCGCGCCGACCTCACGGGCCCGCGCGGTGATCGGGGCCACCGGGTTGACGGTCCCGAGCACGTTGGACTGGTGCGCGAACGCCACCAGCTTCGTGCGCACGTTGACCAGTTCGGTCAGGTCCGACAGGTCCAGTCGGCCCTCGTCGGTCACCGGGAACCAGCGCAGCGTCGCGCCGGTGCGCTGGCAGAGCTGCTGCCAGGGCACCAGGTTGGCGTGGTGCTCCATCTCGGTCACGACGATCTCGTCGCCGGGACCGACCTGGAAGCGGCGCAGGCCCTCGTCCGCCGTGGCCGCGTTGCTCATCGCGTACGCGACCAGGTTCACCGCCTCGGTGGCGTTCTTGGTGAAGACCACCTCGTCGGCGTCGGCGCCGACGAACCTGGCGATCGTCTCCCGCGCCGACTCGTAGGCGTCGGTGGCCTCCTCCGCGAGCTGGTGCGCCCCACGGTGCACCGCCGCGTTGTGGCGTTCGTAGAACCCGCGCTCGGCGTCGAGCACCTGGCGCGGTTTCTGCGAGGTCGCCCCGGAGTCGAGGTACACCAACGGGCGCTCGTCACGGACGGTCCGGGAGAGGATCGGGAAGTCCTCCCGGATCGCCTTCGTGTCGAGCGGAGCCGTGTCGGGCTGACCGGGCTCGCGGAGGGTCATGGTTACGCGCCCGCCTTCACGAACCGCTCGTAGCCCTCGGCCTCGAGGACGTCGGCCAGCTCCGAACCGCCGGACTCGGCGATGCGGCCGCCGGAGAAGACGTGCACGAAGTCGGGCTGCACGTACTTCAGGATGCGGGTGTAGTGCGTGATCAGCATGACGCCGAGGTCGTTGCTCTCCTGGGCGCGGTTGATGCCCTCGGAGACGATCTTGAGCGCGTCGACGTCCAGACCGGAGTCGGTCTCGTCCAGGATCGCGACCTTCGGCTTGAGCAGCTCCAGCTGAAGGATCTCGTGGCGCTTCTTCTCACCGCCGGAGAAGCCCTCGTTCACGCCGCGGGCGGCGAAGGACGAGTCGATGGACAGGTCCTTCATCGCGCCCTGGAGCTCCTTGGAGAACTGGCGGAGCTTGGGAGCCTCGCCGCGCACCGCGCTGACGGAGCTGCGCAGGAAGTTGGACATGGAGACACCCGGGACCTCGACCGGGTACTGCATGGCGAGGAAGACGCCGGCACGGGCCCGCTCGTCCACCTCCATCTCCAGGATGTTCTCGCCGTCGAGGAGGACCTCGCCCTCGGTGATCTCGTAACGCGGGTGACCCGCGATCGCGTAGGCGAGGGTGGACTTGCCGGAGCCGTTGGGGCCCATGATGGCGTGGGTCTCACCGGAGTTGATGGTGAGGTCAACGCCCTTGAGGATCTCCTGCCGCTCGTCCTCGTTGATGAGGACGTCGGCGCGCAGACCGCGGATTTCGAACTTCGTCATTTCAGGCCTCAGGAATTCTTGTCATCCAGCGACACGAGCACGTCGTCGCCGTCGATCTTCACGTCGTAGGTGGGGACCGGCTGGGTGGCGGGCGGGTTGACCGGCGCCCCCGAGCGCAGGTCGAAGCAGGAGCCGTGGAGCCAGCACTCGAGGGTGCCGTCCTCGACCTCGCCCTCCGAGAGGCGGACCTCCGCGTGCGAGCACACGTCCCGCAGCGCGTAGACCTCACCCTCGGTGCGCACCAGCGCGATGGGGGTCTCGTCGTCGGTCTCGATCCCCAGGACACCTTCCTCGGGGATCTCGTCGAGTTCCGCGACCTTGACCCAACCGCCCTGCTCACTCATGTGCGGCAAGCTTTCGCTCGACCTTCTCCATGACGTGGTCGCGCAGGTCCTGGTCGTCGATGCGGTTGACGATGTCCAGGAAGTAGCCGCGGATGATGAGGCGGCGGGCCTCCTCCTCCGGGATACCGCGCGAACGCAGGTAGAAGAGGTGGATGTCGTCGAGCCGCCCGCTGGCGCTGGCGTGCCCGGCGCCCGCGACCTCACCGGTGAAGATCTCCAGGTTCGGCACGGAGTCGACACGGGTGTCGTCGGTGAGCTGGAGGTTCCGGTTGTTCTCGTAGGAGTCCGTACCGGTGGTCCCCTCGCCGATGATCACGTCACCGATCCAGACCGCGTGGGCGTCCTTGCCGCTCAGCGCGCCCTTGTAGTCCACCCGGGAGCGGGTGTTGGAGACGTTGTGGTCGATCAGCGAGCGGTGCTCGTGGTGCTGACCGTCGCCGGCGAAGTAGAGCCCGTAGAGCTCGGCGTTGCCGCCGCGGTCGTCGTAGGACACGCGCGGCGACAGACGCACGAGGTTCCCGCCGAGGGTGATGACGATCGACCGGAAGCTGGCGTCCTTGCCGACACGCGCGTTGTGCTGGCTGACCTCGACGGCGTCGTCGTCCCACTCCTGGAGAGTGACCAGCGTGAGCTTGGCGCCCTCGCCGACGTGGACGTCGAGGCTCCCCGCACGGACACCGCTACCGGTGTTCGTGATGATCACGGTGACCTCGGCCAGCGGCTTGACGTCGATGAGCAGCTGCTCGAACGCGGTGCCGCCCAGCCCCTTGCGGTCGATGGTGATCGCCTTGTCGGCGGCCAGCGACTGCGGAACGGTGACGACGGTGGCCTTCTCGAACGAGGTGTAGGCCTGCGCGATCACGCGGTTGACGGGCAGACCCGCCTTGCCCAGACGCTCGTCGTCACGGCCGACCGTCTCGACGGTGACGCCCTCGGGGGCGTCCACGGAGACCTCGTCCGCGCCGTCGGCGGAGCCCTTCCAGTCGTGCAGCCCCTTGAGGCGGCGCAGCGGGGTGAACCGCCACTCCTCCTCACGCCCGTTCGGGACGGGGAAGGCCTCCACGTCCTTGGAGCCGTGCGTGTCGAGCTTCGAGACAGGAATCTGCCCCAGCCCGTGGCTGTGCGCCTTGGGCTCTGTGTTCGCGGTCGTCAACTTATCCCACCGATCCTTCCATCTGGAGCTCGATCAGACGGTTGAGCTCCAGTGCGTACTCCATCGGGAGCTCCCGTGCGATGGGCTCCACGAATCCTCGGACGACCATGGCCATGGCCTCTTCCTCGCCCATCCCCCGGCTCATCAGGTAGAAGAGCTGGTCCTCGCTGACCTTGGAGACGGTGGCCTCGTGCGCGAGCTCGGTGTCGTCCTCGCGCAGGTCGTTGTAGGGGTAGGTGTCGGAACGGCTGATGGTGTCGATCAGCAGCGCGTCGCACTCCACCGAGGACTTGGCGAGGTGGGCGCCCTCCTGGACCTGGATCAGGCCGCGGTAGGAGGAGCGACCGCCGCCGCGCGCCACCGACTTGGAGACGACCTTGGAGGAGGTGTTGGGCGCGCAGTGCACCATCTTGGCGCCGGTGTCCTGGTGCTGGCCCTCACCCGCGAAGGCGATCGAGAGGGTCTCACCCTTGGCGTGCTCGCCCATCAGGTAGACGGCCGGGTACTTCATGGTGACCTGGGAGCCGATGTTGCCGTCGACCCACTCCATGGTCGCGCCCTCTTCGGCGATGGCGCGCTTGGTGACCAGGTTGAAGACGTTGTTCGACCAGTTCTGGATGGTCGTGTAACGGCAGCGGGCGTTCTTCTTGACGATGATCTCGACGACCGCGGAGTGCAGCGAGTCCGACTTGTAGATCGGCGCGGTGCAGCCCTCGACGTAGTGGACGTAGGCGCCCTCGTCGACGATGATCAGCGTCCGCTCGAACTGGCCCATGTTCTCGGTGTTGATCCGGAAGTAGGCCTGGAGCGGGATCTCCACGTGCACGTTCTTGGGCACGTAGATGAACGACCCGCCGCTCCACACGGCGGTGTTCAGCGCGGCGAACTTGTTGTCACCGGCCGGGATGACGGAGCCGAAGTACTCCTCGAAGATCTCCGGGTGCTCCTTGAGGGCGGTGTCGGTGTCCAGGAAGATGACACCCTGCTCCTCCAGGTCCTCGCGGATCTGGTGGTAGACGACCTCGGACTCGTACTGGGCGGCGACACCGGCGACGAGGCGCTGCTTCTCGGCCTCGGGGATGCCCAGCCTGTCGTACGTGTTCTTGATGTCCTCGGGCAGGTCCTCCCAGGAGGTGGCCTGCTTCTCCGTGGACCGCACGAAGTACTTGATGTTGTCGAAGTCGATCTTGGACAGGTCCGCGCCCCAGTCGGGCATGGGCTTCTTGCCGAAGAGCTTCAGCGACTTGAGGCGGAGCTTGGTCATCCACTCCGGCTCGCTCTTCTTGTCCGAGATGTCCCGGACGACCTCTTCGTTCAGGCCACGACGGGCCGAGGCTCCGGCCACGTCGGAGTCGGCCCAGCCGTACTCATATGTTCCGAGCCCTTCGAGCTCGGGGTGCGCGACAGAAGTCATGCGCGGACTCCTCCTGGACTCAGACGTCCCTCTGGTGAACTGAGCCGCCCGCCCGCTGGCGGATGGCCTTCTTGGACGCGGGGGTGCCGTCCTCCCCGCTCGCCCCGTCCCCCCGTGGGGTGACGTGCGTGGTGCACACACCGTCGCCGTGGGCGATGGTGGCCAACCTGCGCACCGGGGTGCCCAGTAGCCGCGCGAAGGCCTCGATCTCGGCCTCACAGAGCTGCGGGAACTCGGCGGCCACGTGCGCGACGGGGCAGTGGTGCTGGCACAGTTGGTCGCCGCCACCCGGCGCGGGCGCCTGGCCCGCGGTGGCGGCGTAGCCGTCGTTGGAGAGCGCCTCGGCCAGCAACCGGACCCTTTGTTCCTGGGGAACGGCGTCCAGCAGGGGCTTGTAGCGCTGCTCCAGGTCAGCGACCTGACTCCGGGCGAACTCGCCGACCGCCTCGGGACCGGAGGTCCGCGCCAGGAAGCGCAGGGCGTTGGAGGCGAGATCGTCGTAGGCGTGGACGAAGGCGTCACGCCCGGCTTCGGTGATGGCGAAGACCCGGGCGGGGCGGCCCCGGCGACGACGGCCGTGCGTGGGCCGCGCGTCACGGGCCTCGACCATGCCCTCGACGGTCAGGTTGTCGAGGTGGCGGCGGATGGCCGCCGGGGTGAGTCCGAGCCGTTCCCCCAGCGAGGAGGCGGTGATCGGACCCTTCTCCAGGATGAGCCGGGCGACGCGGGCGCGGGTCCCGTGGTCGGGTCCGCTCAGGGGTCGGGGCGCACCGGGCGTACCGGACAGGTCCGACACAGTGTTCCCCTCCCGCTCGTCACTCGGCTCTCGGTTTAGACAACATCAGTGTGGCTTAAATAAGTCCACCTAGGCAAACCCGGCTCGATGCGCTTGATCACGAAGGTCAGGCTTGCCTAATCTGGGACTTCACGCGAAGGTCACACACGGACACCCTTTTCGGCCACCCCGCAGTCGAACCGCTTTCCCACTCAGCGAGACCGCGGTATCACCATCCGACCATTGTCGTGGTCGGAACGCCGGGAGAAACCTGGCGGGAGCCCCGGTCCGGCGCGCCACCCCCACGCGGCCGACACCACGGCCACCCAGGTCACAACCAGCAACCATGCGCCATTCTTCCACCATCAGCACCACACGCACCCCGTGTTCCGGTTGTCCGAAGTGGGACGTTCGGTCCGTTCCCGATCCCGGTCGTCTCCCCGAAAGGCGGGGTGGTGAAGCGCGGAGGCCCGACGCACGTAAACTCAGGCCCCATGGACACACCCGCCGTCGAGGTCGTCGACCTGGTCAAGCGCTACGGCGCCACCACGGCCGTCACCGGCCTCACGTTCACCGCGCGCCGCGGCGCGGTGACCGCCCTGCTCGGCCCCAACGGCGCGGGCAAGACCAGCACCATCGAGATCTGTGAGGGCTTCCGCCACGCGGACGGCGGGAAGGTACGGGTCCTGGGGCTCGACCCGGTCGCCGACGCGACGGAGCTCAAGCCCCGCGTGGGCGTGATGCCCCAGTCCGGCGGGGTGCCCACCGGAGCCCGCGCCGCCGAGTGGCTGCGGCTGATGGCCTCCTTCCACGCCACGCCGGTCGACCCCGACCTCCTCCTGGAGCGCCTGGGCCTGACCTCCGTGTCCGGCACGCCCTTCCGCCGCCTGTCCGGAGGCCAACAGCAGCGCCTCTCCCTGGCCTGCGCCGTGGTCGGCCGCCCGGAGCTGGTCTTCCTGGACGAACCCACCGCCGGGCTCGACCCCCAGGCGCGTATGGCCACCTGGGGCCTGGTCGCCGCGCTCCGCGAGGCCGGAGTGGCGGTGATCCTGACCACGCACTACATGGAGGAGGCCGAGCGGCTGGCCGACCACGTCGTCATCATCGACCGGGGCGCGGTGGTCACCGAGGGCACCCCCGCCGAACTCACCCAGGGACGGCGCGAGGTGCGCTTCTCCACCTCCGCTCCGGTGGACGCCGGGGCGCTGGAGGCGGCCCTGCCCCCCGGTGGCCGTGTGAGCGCCACCGACACCGGCGGTCGGCACGAGTACTCCGTGGCCACCGACGACCCCGACGACCTCGGCCCGGAGTTCCTGGCCGCGATCACCGCCTGGTGCGCCTCGTCCGGCGTCCTCGCGGAGGACCTGCGCGTTCGTCGGCGTACCCTCGAAGACGTCTTCCTCGAAACCACAGGCCGGGAACTGCGCGACTGATGACCGAGCACACCTCAGGGACGGCCGCGTCCGCCGTCACCGACGCCCCGACGCCCGCCCTCGACGCGCGCCTGTTCGCCCCGTCTCCCGGCGCCGCCCCGATGTGGCGGATGATCGCCGCCCAGGCCGGGATGGAACTGCGGGTCATGCTGCGCCACGGCGAGCAGTTCCTGCTGACCATGGTCATTCCCGTCCTGCTGTTGGTGGGGTTCAGCCTGGTCGACGTCCTCGACGTCGGCGAGGGGGCGCGCGTGGACGCGCTGACCCCCGGCGTGCTGGCGCTGGCGATCATGTCCACCTCCTTCACCGGTCTGGCCATCGGGACCGGGTTCGAGCGCCGCTACGGGGTCCTCAAACGCCTCGGCGCCACCCCGCTGTCGCGGTTCGGGCTGCTGGCCGCCAAGACCATCGCCGTGCTCGGCGTGCAGGCCATCCAGATCACCGTGCTGTGCGTGGTGGCGCTGTTCCTGGGCTGGGCGCCGTCGCTGGAGCCCGTGGGCGTGCTCTCCGTGCTCGCCCTGGTACTGCTGGCCACGGCCGCCTTCAGCTCACTCGCCCTGCTGATGGCGGGCACGCTGCGCGCGGAGGCCACCCTGGCCGGGGCCAACCTCGTGTACGTGCTCATGCTGGGTCTGGGCGGGGTCCTGTTCCCCACGAGCAGCTTCCCCGGCCCGATGGAGCAGGCCGTGTCGGTCCTGCCGATCACCGCGCTCGGCGCCGGTCTGCGCGCCGTGCTCACCGACGGGTCCCTGCCCGGCCTCGGCGCCTTCGCCGTACTGGCCGCGTGGACGCTGGTCACCGGTTTCCTGGCCTCCCGCCTCTTCCGCTGGGAATAGCGACGGCATTCCGGTCCGGTCTCCGTCACGGAGGGTCCGCGCCCTAGGGTGTCGGTCATGACCATCGACATCGACGCGGTGACCGCGATCCTCCGCGAGACCGCCGCCTCCACGATCCTGCCCCGCTTCGGGGCGTTGTCCGAGGACGAGGTGTCGGAGAAGTCGCCTGGCGAGCTCGTCACCGTGGCCGACCGCGAGGCCGAGGTCCTGATCGGTCGCAGGCTCCGCGAGCTGGTCGACGCGCCGGTCGTGGGTGAGGAGGCCACCTCCGCCGACCCGGAACTGGTCGGAGCCCTGAGCAAGGAGCCCTCCGCCTGGGTGGTCGACCCGGTGGACGGCACCCGCAACTTCGCCCAGGGTGACGACCGGTTCGCCGTGATGGTGGCGCTGGTCCGCGACGGCCGGGCGGTGGCCTCCTGGATCCTGCGGCCGACCGAGGACGCCGTCCACGCGGCCGAGCTCGGTTCGGGTGCCTGGCTCGACGGGACGCGGCTGCGCCGCGCGCCCTCCCCCGCCGCCCCGGCCGACCTGCGGGGCATGGCCCAGCGCCGCTTCCTGTCCCCGGAGGAACGCGAGCGCGTGGAGACCGCCGCCCCTGACTTCGCCCGGTTGGACGGCGGCTCCGGCTGCGCGGGGGTGGACTATCCGCGACTCCTCGCGGGTGAGCTGGACTTCATGCTGTTCGCCGATCCCCTGCCCTGGGACCACACGCCCGGGGGGCTGCTGCTCTCGGAGGCGGGCGGGGTGAGCCTGCGGCCGGGAGGCGCCCCGTACCGCCCCGACGAGGCCGGACGGCTCCTGCTCACCGCCGCCGACGAGCGGACGTGGCGGACGGCCCGGTCACTTCTGCTGGCTCACTGAACCGAGCCCGCCCGGTGGCCCCCGCTGCGAGCACGGCCCCGGACACGACGACCAGCACCGCCCCGGCCAGCGAATAGCCCGCCTCCGCGGGGACCGTGGTGAGGAACGGGCCCACGGCCGCCGCACCCACCGACGCACCCGCGTTGTGCGCGGTGTTCACCCAGTTCCCGGCACGGGTCCGGTACCCGTCCGGCACCGACGCGTCCGCGAGCAGATAGGCCGTCGTGATGATCGGCGCCGTACACGCGCCGACCACGAACAGCAGCGCCGCCAGCGCGGAGACCCCCGGGACCAGCGCGGCCGCCGCGACGCCGCCCCCCAAGGCCAGCCCGAGCAGGGCCAGCCTGACCCGTGGTCCGGTACGCCAGGTGAGGGCCCCGTAGGCCAGACCCCCGAGCGCGCTGCCCGCCGCCTGGGCGGCCTCCACCAGGACCACGGCCTCGACAGCGCCGGTCCGCTCCGCGAACGCGACGTTGAGCAGGCCGACCGAGCCCAGGGTCAGCCCGGTGGCCGCGGAGGTCGCGACGGCGGAGAGGAAGCCCCCGCGTGCGGTGAGGCGCGGAGGCTCCGGCTCGGACCGCCCGGGTGCGGTCCGTACCTCCGCCACGGACCGGGCGGCGGGTGCGCGACCGACGGCACGCGGGCGACGCGCGGCCGGTGAGGTCACCAGGCCCACCGTCCCGACCACGACGAGGAGCGCCCCGAGCGTGAGTCCGGCCGCGGGAGGGCCGACCCGCATCAGTGCGCCCAGGATCAGTGGACCGGTGAGGAAGATCAGCTCCTCGGCGACGGTGTCGAGGCTGTAGGCCCGCTGGAGCAGGTCCCGGTCCCGTACCAGTCGGCTCCAGACGGTGCGGGTGACCGGTCCGAGCGGGGGCGCGCTGGCCCCCGCGACCGAGGTGAGAGCGGCCAGGAGCCCGAGGTGCCCGCCCGGGTGCCAGGAGGCCGCCGCGAGCCCCACCAGGGCCAGCCCGTGGAGGCCCGCCATGGGGGTCAGGGCCCGGAGCGGACCGTATCGGTCGACGAGCGCGGCCCGTGACGGCGAGAGGACGGTGGCGGTGAGGCCGAACAGGCCCACGACCAGACCGACGTCGGTGTAGGACCCGGTGGTGCGGAAGACGGACAGGACGAGGGCCAGCGAGACCATCCCGTACGACAGGCGGCCCAGAAGGGCGGGGACGAGGAAACGGGGGACCCCCGTGACGCGCAGGACGGCACGGTAGGTCGGCGCCCGGTGGGGCGGGGTCATGGATGTTCTCCGTCAGGGACGGGCGGCGCGCGGGGCGCCGCGAGGTGCGTGGACGCCGGGGGGCCACGGGCTCGGCCGTGGTCGGGGCGTCGGTCTACGCACGAGGGGAGAACATGCTCACGAGGGTAGCAAGCGGGGGCCGGTCGTCATCGCGGCGGTCGCCCTCCCGTCATCCCTCGATCGGGAGGAGGCGCCACTTCTGGTGGGCGTGGCCGCCGTCCTCGGCCTGGGCGACCAGGGTGCCGTTGTCGGGAGCGCCGCCCTGCCCCTCCAAGGCCAGGCCGGAGGCGCGGTTGAGCAGGCGGATCTCTCCCTCGCCGCTCTCGACCACACGCCACTGCTGGTTGTGCTCGCCGGTGCGTGTGAGCAGGGCCGATCCGGGCTGGGCCGCCTCGTCGGAGGGGATCTCCAGCAGCTTTCCGCTGCCCACGCCGACGATCTCGTAGTAGTCGTCCTCCACGTGCGTGAAGCGCCACTGCTGGTGGGGCTGGTCGTGGCGGTCCCACAGGTGGACCGGGGCGCCGTTCTCGGCGGAGCCGCCCGCCACGTCCATGACGCGGTCACCGTGCACGCTCTGGAGGACGTAGACCAGTTCGGGGTCGAGGCCCGCCGGGTGGGCGACCTCCTCCTCTTCCTCCTCTTCCTCCTCGGGCTCGTCCTCGTCGTCGGGACCGCCCGGGGGCTCGACGAGGATGCCCGAGGTCACCGACATCTCCTCGGGCTCGTCGCCCTCGGCGACGAACATCCCGGCGACGTAGCCGCCGAGCCCGACCGCCAGGACCAGCGCCAGGGCACCGGCGAGGATCGGCCACCGGGGTACGTACGACTCCTGGCTGGCGGGTCGCTGGGCACTGCGTCGGGAGGACATGGCGGAGACTCTCCTGCGGGAACGGGGCCGCCCGTGGTCTCGGGCTCGGACCATTTCACACCACGGGTCCACCTCGGCGCACGTTCGGGCCGCCTGAGCACTCCCGTCCCGTTCCTCCCGGTACGGCACGGCGGCGGCCGTCTGGCCCTCGATAGGGTGACCGACCATGGAAGCCATCGGAGTCCCCTGGTTCATCGTGGTCCGCCACCTGGGACCGCCCCTGTTCCTTCTCCTGGCGGGCGGGGCGCTTCTCGTGTGGCGACGGCCCGCCCGGGCCTGGCTCGTCTGGGCGGGGCTCGCGGTGAACCTGGTGGCGGCCGCGCTTCCGTTCCTGTGGATCGGGGTCCAGATCCTCACCGGGCGGGGCGACCTCACGGTGATCGGACTGGTGATGACGCTGCTGCAACCGGCCACGGTGGTCCTGGCCTGGTCGCTGCTCCTGCTGGCGCTGGTGTCCCAGCCCCGGGCCGGTGCGGTTTCCCCCGTGGCCTCGGGGAACGAGGGGACCCACGGGGCGGAGAGGGCGCCACAAAACGTAGGATGACTCACCATGAGTTCCCGGAGCGGCTCCACGAGCCTCCTCTCCCCCGGCGCCGTCCTGGGGTCCCTGCCCCCGGTCTGGCTGGTCATGGTCAGCATCGTCTCGGTGCAGACCGGCGCGGGCGTGGCCAAGAACCTGTTCGAGGTCCTTCCTCCGGCCGCCGTCGTGTGGCTGAGGCTGCTCACCTCGGCGGTACTCCTGTGCCTGCTGGTCCGGCCCGCGCTGCGGGCGCGCAGCCGTGCCGACTGGATGGTGGTGATCGGCTACGGCGTCGCCCTGGCCTCGATGAACTACTTCATCTACCAGGCCTTCGCGCGCATCCCGCTGGGCATCGCGGTCACCATCGAGTACCTGGGCCCGCTGGCCATCGCCATCCTGGGCTCACGCCGCCGCGTGGACCTGCTGTGGGCGGGTCTGGCCGGACTGGGCGTGGCCGCGCTGGGCGTCGAGTTCCGTGAGCTCGACCCGGTGGGCGTGCTGTTCGCGGTGCTGGCCGCCGTCGCGTGGGCGGGCTACATCCTGCTGAGCGCGGCCACGGGGCAGCGGTTCAGCGGCGCCTCGGGGCTGGCGATCGCCAGCGTCGTGGGCGTGGTGGTGCTGGCCCCGGCCGGGATCGTCGAGGGCGGCGCGGCCCTGCTGGACTGGCGGCTGCTGCTGATCGGTCTGGCCGTGGGCGTGCTCTCCTCCGTGGTGCCCTACACGCTGGAGCTGAACGCGCTGCGCCGCATGCCGCCGAGGGTCTTCGGGGTGCTGATGAGCCTCCAGCCCGCGGCCGCCGCCCTGGTGGGACTGGTGCTGCTGGGTGAACTGCTGAGCGTGTGGCAGTGGCTGGCGGTGGGGTGCGTGATCACCGCGAGTGCGGGTGCGACCCGGACCTCCGCCAACCGCGAGGCCCGGGAGCGGACGGAACGTGACCAGACCAACACGGATGCGAGTGGGGACAACTAGAGGCCAAGGCCGTGCGCCCGCGTCCATGGGACGGAAGATCACTGCCACGGATCCGGCAAACCTCGTCCGTCAGGAGTTTCCGTCCGGCCGCGACCGGCAATTCTTGCCTCTGGGACGGCCGACCCATTCCTGAGCACTCGCACTCAAAAGGGGACACCCATGCGTATCGCCGCCAAGCTCGCCCTGACCGCGTTCTTCTCCGCCAGCCTCCTCGGGCTGGGCGCCGGGGCCGCTTCCGCGGAGTCTTCCTCGGTCTACCACCAGTGTGTCCAGGAGCAGCAGCAGCTCGGTCTGCTGAACCTCAACCTGGACCTGCTGAACCAGTGCATCGCCCAGAACAGCCACAACAAGTAGTGGATCACCAGGCCTGACCCACGATCCCACGGCGGGGGTCCCGGAGCACGCTCCGGGGCCCCCGTCCGTGCGTGGTCCGCCGATCTACACAGGGTTCGCGAGGGGCTCCCGCCCGCCGCGTCGCCCCCGGGACGAGGCGATCAGGTGGATGCCCGCGGCGAGCCCGAAGAACACGTAGAGGACGGCGGCGACCCCCAGGGCGCCGTCCGTGCCGACTCCGTGGACCGCCTCCGGAGCGGTGCCCGCACCGGACGCGGCCGCGAAGCGGACGGCCGTGACGCCGAGCACCGCGATGCCGACCCCGGCCCCCAGGGCGAAGGCGCTCTCCTGGATAGCACCGGCGTCGGCGGTACGCTCCTCCGGCGCCGCGCTCATGACGACGTTCGCTCCGATCGCCATGATGACCCCCGCCCCGAGCCCGAGTGAAGCCATCCCCACCAGGGCACCGGCCTCCGGTGCGGTGGCCACCGTCAGGAAGCCGGACGCCGCCGCGAACAGGCCCGCGACGACCACGATGTGCTGGGCGAACCACCTCCCCAGCAGGGGACCCAGCAACGCGCCGACCGCCGTCGCCACCGCCAGAGGGAGCAGGGCGACCCCCGCCGCGATGGCCGTGCGCCCGTCGACGACCTGAAAGCGCAGTGTCAGCAGGTAGAGCGTGCCGTTGAGCACGCCCACCGTCACCGCGAGCACGAGTGCCGCGTTCGCCAGCGTGCCGTCGCCCAACAGACGCACGTCCAGGAACGGGCGCGGCATGCGCAGCTGCCTGACCACGAACCCCAGCGCCGCGAGAGCGCCCGCGACGATCACGGCCGGGGCCAGCCAGGGCGCCGTGTCCGGTTGTGTGAGGTCCTTCAGACCGGCGACGAGGAGGCCGACCGCCGAGGCCGACAGCACGGCGCTCACCGCGTCCAGACTCGGCGGGTCCGGGTTGGTGGACTCCGGCAGCACGAGCACGGCCGCGACCAGGCAGGCCAGCAGGACGGGAACGTTGACCCAGAACACCCACCGCCAGTCCCCGTACTCCACGAGCGCGCCTCCCAGCAGCGGCCCCAGGGCCGAGCCCGTGCTGAATCCGGCGGCCCAGACGCCGTAGGCCAGCGCACGTGACCCGACGTCGGGGAAGATCACGCGGATGATGGCGACCGTCCCGGCGATGAGCAGAGCGGAGCCGACCCCCTGCCCGACGCGGGCGGCGATCAGCAGGGCCCCGCTGGCGGCCAGACCGGCCGCGGCGGCCCCGACCACCGCGACGACCAGGCCGATCAGGTAGACGCGTCTGCGCCCGAACCGGTCGGCCGCCACCGCGCCGGGGATGAGCGCGACCCCGGCAGCGAGGGGGTGGACGTCGCCGGTCCACAGGGTCTGGGTCGTGCCGAGGGACAGTGCCCCGGTGAGCTCGGGCAGGGCGACGGTCACCTTGGACAGGTCCGTGCCCCCGACGAGCATCACCGTGCCGAACAGCGCGAGGATCGCGTGGGAAGTGCGGCGACGCGTGGGAGCGGTCGTTGCGGCCATGAAGGAAACCACCGGTTGCTGGAGGAAAGGGACGTACTCCCGTTCTAGTTCGGCTGTTGGGTCGCGTCCAGGTTCAGTTTCTCACCGAAACCGTGCACTATGAGTGCATGATTGATCCCCGGTTGCGTCTTTTGGTCGCCGTCTCCGAGCACGGCACCGTCACCGCCGCCGCCGAGGCGCTGTTCCGCAGCCCCTCCGGAGTCTCCAGGCAGCTCAAGGACCTGGCCGCCGAACTCGACGTGGACCTGCTCGAACGCCACGGCCGTCGCGTGCGGCTCACCCCCGCCGGGCAGCGCCTGGTCACCCACGCCCGCAGGCTCCACGCGCAGTGGGAGGCGGCACTGAGCGACACCACGGCCGCGGCCCGCCAGTTGTGCGGCCCCCTGAGCCTCGGGGGGTTCCCCACGTCGATCCCGTCGATCCTCGCTCCGGTCGCGCTCCGGCTGAGGGGCCGGCACCGGATGCTGGAACCGGTCGTCCACGAGATCGAGTCCGGCGAACTGCTCCACGCCGTGGAGTCGGGCGGGGTCGACCTCGGTCTCCTGGTGGCCGACGAGGCCACCAGCCGTGTCGCGGCCAGCCACGTGGAGGTCTCCGGAGTCCTCGACGACCCCATCGACCTGCTCGTCCCGGAGGGGCACCGTTTCGCCCACGGTGCGGAGATCGGGCTGGAGGACGCGGCGGAGGAGGAGTGGGTCTCCGGACATCCGCACCAGGACGCCTACCGGGAGTTGCTGACCGCGACCCGGGCGGTCGGCTACGCCCCGCGCGTGGCGCACTTCGCGCGCGAACTCACCGCGACCGCCGCGCTGGTCGCCGCCGGGCTGGGCGTCGCCGCCGTGCCCAGGCTCGCCATGACCGTCCCCCACCCCGGGGTGGTCCAGGTCCCGCTCACCCGGGGCCAGGTCCCCCGGCGCCGCGTGCTGCTCGCCCTGCGCCACGGCTCCCGTGAGAACCCCCGAGTCGCGGCGGCGGTCACCGCCGTCGGGGAAGTCTCCCGCGCCCTGTGCCCCGAACGGTTGCCCGAGGCGGGGCGTCCCGCCTGAGCGCGCCCCCTGAGTGACCGAGCCCACGTGGACGCACGGGCCGACGCGCACCGCGTGGAGGGCGTCGGAATCACCGGGTTTTCGCAGGCCACCGCAGGGACGGAGGGCGCCTCACCCTGCCCCGGAGGATGTACTACAGTCTGTCGTATGTTTGCATCCCCGGCCTCCGCGACGACGGCCCTCAACACGATCCCCCCGCTCGCGGCGGACGAGATGGAGGACATCGTCCTCCTCGGAGTCCCGCTCTGGGGCTGGCAGATCGCCGTGGCCGCCGTCGGCGTCCTCGCGCTGGTCCTGCTCGCCAGGACCATCTGGAACCCCACCCAGAAGTCGCTCCGCGCCTGGGCTCTGGGCAACATCGCCGTCAACGCCGGGATCGCCGTCACCGGAGCGACCGTGCGGGTCACCTCCTCGGGCCTGGGATGTTCCGAGTGGCCCAAGTGCACACCTGACAGCTTCGTGCCCATCGACACCGGTCACGCCGCCCTCAACGCCGCCATCGAGTTCGGCAACCGGACCCTCACCTTCGTGGTGCTGGCCGTCGCCGTGATCACCCTCGTGGCGGTGCTGCGCATGGCCCCGCGCCGCCGCGACCTGGTCCGACTGGCCGCGATCATCCCGTTCGGTGTCCTGGGGCAGGGCGTGGTCGGCGGCATCACCGTCTGGACCGACCTGCACCCGGCCTCGGTGGCCACCCACTTCCTGCTGTCCATGGTGATGGTCTTCGTCACGGTGGCGCTGTACGTGCGCTGCCAGGAGCCCGAGGGGCGGCCCCAGCTGGCCGTGGGGCCCATGCTGCACACGGTGAGCATCGGCCTGGTCGTGGTCGGGTTCCTCCTGCTGATCGCCGGAACCGTGGTCACCGGCACCGGGCCGCACGGCGGCGACGCCGCGGCTCCGCGCTGGAACCTGGACCTCTCCGCCGTCACCCGCGTCCACTCGGTGCTGGGCTGGCTGGTCCTCGCGGGCAGCGTCCTGGCCACCGTCATCGCCTTCCGCAGCGGTGCCTCCCGCATCGCCCGGACGAGCAGCGTCGCCCTGTTGGTGATCGTGCTCCTCCAGGGGGTCCTGGGCTACACCCAGTACGCTCTCGAACTGCCCGAGGGCCTGGTGGTGCTGCACGTGCTGGGCTCCGCGCTCACCTGGGTGGCCGTCTCCCGCCTGTACTTCGCCACCACGCGCCTGGTCCCGCCGGGCGAGGAGGTCACCGCGGCGGCTGACCGTGCCGGGGAACGTAGTTCCGCTGCGTCTGCGGGGTAGTCGGCTGCTCGGCCCGCGCCTGGGCGATGACGTGGGCGAAGTCGGCCCGGCGCAGGAAGCCCGAGTCGGTGGGGTTCTCCGCCCAGCCGGGGGTCACCGGCTGGGGGACGCGCCCGAGGAAGGTGTCGCGGGCCACGTGCATCAGCGCGAGGAACGAGTCCCGGTTGACCTTCCAGTCGTCACGGGGCAGCCCGGCGTCGAGCTTCTGGTGCAGGAGCGCGAGCTCGGTGGCGGCAAGCTGGTAGTCCTTCATCGCCGCGCGGCCCCGGGCCCCCGCGTTGCGCGCCGCCCATTCACGGGCCCGGCGTCTGCCGGTCATCGAGCTGAGCATGGTGATGTCCGCCGGGGTGACCAGGCCCGTGGAGATGTAGGGCGGCAGGTAGCGGTCGATCGCCGCCACCTGGCCGCGCCGGTCGTGGGCGGCGATCCCGAGGATCCCGAGCAGGAACACGAAGAGCACCAGGTAGGCCACGCCCAGGCCGGTCCAGCCGAAGTAGGTCGAACCGTTCCACATGCCGTGCAGCAGCACCGCCGTGACCCATCCCCCGATCGGGGCGAGGAAGCGGAACCGGCCGGTGCGCATGGCCGCGTAGGCCACGCCCAGACCGATCATCGCGGTGTAGACGGGGTGCCCGAACGGCGCGATGAGGCCCCGGATGGCGAAGGTCGCGACGAGGGTGTTGTCGAAGAACGCGCTGAGGAAGTACAGGATGTTCTCGGTGAAGGCGAACCCCGTCGCCACCATCCCGGCGTAGACCACGCCGTCGGTGAAGGTGTCGATCTCGTTGCGGCGCCGCCACAGCAGGATGAGCAGGACCATGCCCTTGGCGCTCTCCTCCACCACGGGGGCCACCAGTGACGTGCTGAGGAAGTCGGCCACGCCCTCACCGAACACCGGCTTGGTGAGGTAGGTCAGCCCCCAGCTGTTGAGCAGGAACGACGCCACGACCGCCACCCCGGCGCCCCACGCGAACGCGAAGAACAGCACCCAGCCGGGCTCGGGTTCGAGCCGGTCCAGCATGAGGATGAGCGGCACGAGAATGGTCACCGGGATGATCGCGGCGACCAGGCTGACGAGGAACCCGGTGGCGCCGTCGATCCCCGCCGCCGCTCCCCCGGCCACCGCCAGCGTCCACAGGTACGCGAGCATACCGATCATGCACACCACGCTGACGGTGGTGCCCAGGATGAGGGTCATCGAGTACCGGGAGCGGCGTCCTTGCAGGATCGCCCTGCTGTCGAGTCGGGGCATGAGCACAGATCGTAGCGGGTCAGCGGGTGGGAGGCGGGGTCGGAGTCGTGCCGGCCCGGCACGCGGCCCGCCTCCGGTCCCGTACCCGGGAGCGGCCGGGTACGAGAGGATCGGACCGTTCGTCCGACACGGAGATGAGGCACGGTATGGACTCGAAGACCGAGACCGGAAGCTCACGCTGGCTCCTGCTCCTGCGCGTCGCGGTGGGCGCCAGCCTGGCCGCGCTCCTGTGGGAGTTCCTCACGGCGGGGCAGTTGATCACGTTCAACATGGCCGCCCTGCCGCTGCACTGGGGAGGGGCCTTCGCGGTGCACGTGACCGCCGGTCTGCAGCTGCTGGCCGCCGTCCTGGTCTGGCGCCTCCCCGGTGCCGGATCCCGCTCCGGTCCCGCGCACGACCGGCTGGTGGCGCTGGTGAGCCTGCTGGCGTTCCTGCTGGGCTTTCCCCAGGCGGCCCTGGGCACCTACGGTCCGCTCCAGGCCCACGTACCACTGGCCCTCCTGCTGGTGTCCACCGTCGTGTGGTCGGCGGTCCTGGTGTGGCGCCGCCCCGACCCGAGCTGACCCGATCGCGGGTCCGCCACCGGAGGGTCCCCCGGGCCGTGGAAGCGACGGCTTCCGGGACCGGGAGTGCGACCCCCGGGACCGTGAGGCCGCCGCCCGGAAATCGACCCTGTGGACAACCGCCGCGCCCGGCTCCGTCTGGGGAGACTGGAAGCGTCGGGAACCCCGGACGGGCGGGGCTCCGGCGTCGGCTGAGGCGGGGAGGTCCGCACGGGTGTCGGTGATCTGGATGGTGGGGTTGTTGTGCGAGTGGAGGGCGTGGGGCAGGCGGCTCTCGACGGCGGTGCGGGCACGGGTGTCGGCCATCGCCAGAGCAGCCGGGGCCGCGACGGGGCCGGCGCTCGGCCGCGTGTCCGGGGCGTGGGGGAAGGAGTGGCCGCCGCCCCGGGGAGGTGGTTGCGCTGCCCGCGTCAGGGCGGTGTGGACCCCTACGAAGCGGCGCTCCCCCGTGTGGAGGAGCGCCGCTCGTGGAGGGCTCGCGGACACGCCCCGCGGGCCAGGACGTCTAGGAGAGGAAGCGCGCGATGAGCGGGTCGACGGTGACCGCCACGAACAGCAGCGCCAGGTAGGCGTTGGTGAGGTGGAAGAAGTTCATCGTCTTCAGCTGGGCTCCGGTGACCCCCGCCTTGGAGCGGCTGAGCAGGCGGTGGGCCTGGACGACCAGCAGGGCGCCCAGCACGAGCGCGACCACGCCGTAGAACCAGGTGGTCCCGGCCACCGGCCAGAAGATCAGGGAGACGATCACGGTCGCCCAGGTGTAGAGCACCGACTCCAGCAGCACCCGGCGGTCGCTGGCGACCACGGGCAGCATCGGGACCTGGGCTGCCGCGTAGTCCTCGCGGTAGCGCATGGCCAGCGTCCAGGTGTGCGGCGGCGTCCAGAAGAACACCACCAGGAAGAGCACGAACGGGGCCCAGTCGAGGCTGTTGGTGACGGCGGCCCAGCCGATCAGCACCGGCATGCAGCCGGCGATGCCGCCCCACACGACGTTCTGCGCGGTGCGCCGCTTGAGCAGCATCGTGTAGACGAAGATGTAGAAGGCGATCGCGAAGACCGACAGCACGGCCGAGAGCACGTTCACGAGCACGAGGAAGCCGACCGTGGAGCCGATCGCCAGGATCAGCCCGTAGGTGAGGGCTCCTCGCGGGGTGACGAGGTCCATCGCGCCGGGACGCTGTCGGGTGCGACGCATCTCACGGTCGATGTCACGGTCGATGTAGCAGTTCATCGCGTTCGCGCTCGCGGCGGACATCGTGCCGAACACCAGCGTGGCGACGGCGGTCCACAGCGGGGGCACGCCCCCGGCGGCGACGAACATCACCGGGATGGTGGTGATGAGCAGGAGCTCGATGACACGGGGCTTGGAGAGAGCGACGTAGGCACGCGCGTGGTCGCCGAAGGAGGCCTTGCGGGGGGCCTCGGGGGCGGCGGACGCCTGGGTGTCGGACTCACCGGTGTGGGGTGCGCGGTTGGTGAGGGCCATCAGATCGGCGCCCTCACGTCCGGAGGCACTCGTGTCCCCTGGGGGGCCGGCACGGTTTCAGACACGCGGATACCTCGACAACTCTTGGGATTCGACACTGCTCGCCACGCGGGGTCGATCGGACCGACAAAGCGGCAGGATCAGCGAAAACCCCGTCAACGACAAAGTGTAGTACTTACCTGTCCGGATCGGTGACCAGCCCCCTCCGTACGGGTGGCCTCAGGCCCCTGACGGCCGACCGACCCGGGCGCCGGACTCCCGCTCGGGTGTACAGAAGGGTCGCACAGGCCCCTTCACGCTTCCACCGTGCCACGCGTCGCGGTCCGCCGCGCGCCCTCGGGGCACAGGGCACACCGGCGCCCGAGTCCCGAAAGTCGCGGGCCGCCGGGCGAGGTGCCCCGGGGGTCCCGACGACCGGGGCCGAAGTGGCGCACACGGCCCCTACCCGCCGGTAGTCAGAAGTGTCGGGAAACGACATCTCCGGCCACGGACGATAGGCTCGCGGTGGGCCCTGTTCTCGCCCCCGTCACCACGGGGACCGAGCTCCGGACACCGTGACCCAGACGCTGTCGCACCGGCTCAGCGACCCGAGCCCCGCGCCATGGGGCCGTGCCGCGCCAGCCGTCGAAGCCGATCCCGCCCTCCCCCGCGACCCGCCCGACCCGGCGGACCGCCGACGGGGTGCCCGGCCGTACAGCCCGCACACACAACCCACGCCCGCCCCGGAACCGGGTGCACGGGTGCCGAGAAGGAGCAGACAAGTCCGTGAACGCCCACACCCCGAAGAACCTGGACTGGTCGGACCTCGACCTCCGCGCCGTCAACACGGTTCGGGCGCTGGCCATGGACGCGGTAGAGAAGTCGGGTAACGGTCACCCCGGCACCGCGATGAGCCTCGCGCCCGCCGCCTACCTCCTCTTCCAGAAGGTGATGCGGCACGACCCGGCCGCACCCGACTGGGTGGGCCGGGACCGCTTCGTGCTGTCGATCGGCCACTCCAGCCTCACGCTGTACATCCAGCTCTACCTCGCCGGGTACGGTCTCACCCTCGACGACCTGCGCGGCCTGCGCCAGTGGGACAGCCTGACCCCGGGTCACCCGGAGGTCGGCCACACCGCCGGAGTGGAGACCACCACCGGCCCCCTCGGCCAGGGTGTCGGCAACGCCGTCGGCATGGCCATGGCGGCCCGCCGCGAGCGCGGCCTGTTCAACCCCGAGGCCGGTCCCGGCGCCAGCCCCTTCGACCACCACGTCTACGCGTTCTGCTCCGACGGCGACGTCCAGGAGGGCGTGAGCCACGAGGCCAGCGCCCTGGCCGGGACCCAGAACCTGGGCAACCTCATCATGATCTGGGACGACAACCAGATCTCGATCGAGGACGACACCCGCATCGCGCACAGCGAGGACGTCGTGGCCCGCTACGCCGCCTACGGCTGGCACGTGGAGGAGGTCGACTGGACCGCCACCGGCGAGTACGTCGAGGACGTCGACGCCCTCTACCAGGCGATCCTGCGCGGCAAGGCCGAGACCGAGCGCCCCACCTTCATCCGCCTGCGGACCGTCATCGGCTGGCCCGCGCCCAACAAGCAGAACACCGGCGCCATCCACGGAGCGGCGATCGGCGCCGCCGAGATCTCCGCCACCAAGGAGATCCTGGGGCTGCCCGACGCCCCGTTCGCGGTCGAGGACGCCGTGATCGAGCACACCCGCAAGGCGCTGGACCGCGGCCGCGAGGAGCACACCGCGTGGGACCAGACCCTGGACGCCTGGCACCGAGGCGCCGGTGAGCACGGCGAGCTCTTCGACCGTCTCCAGTCGGGCAAGCTGCCCGAGGGCTGGGAGGAGTCCCTGCCCTCGTTCGAGGCCAGCGAGAAGGGTGTGGCCACCCGCAAGGCGAGCGGCGAGGTGCTCAGCGCCATCGCCCCGGTGCTGCCCGAGCTGTGGGGCGGCTCCGCCGACCTCGCCGGGTCGAACAACACCACCCCCAAGGGCGAGCCCTCCTTCCTGCCCTTCGACCGGGCCAGCACCATGTTCCCGGGCAACCCGCACGGGCGCGTGCTGCACTTCGGCATCCGCGAGCACGGCATGGGATCGATCCTCAACGGCATCGCCCTGCACGGCCCGACCCGCCCCTACGGCGGCACCTTCCTGGTGTTCAGCGACTACATGCGCCCGGCCGTGCGCCTGGCCGCGCTGATGAAGCTGCCGGTCACCTACGTGTGGACGCACGACTCCATCGGCCTGGGCGAGGACGGCCCCACCCACCAGCCGGTCGAGCACCTGTGGTCGCTGCGCGCCATCCCGGGCCTGGACGTGATCCGCCCGGCCGACGCCAACGAGACCGTCGTGGTCTGGCGCGAGGTCGTGGCCAACGCCGACCGGCCCTCGGCCCTGGCGCTCACCCGCCAGAACGTGCCCACCCTGGACCGGAACGAGTACGCGTCCGCCGAGGGCGCCGCCCAGGGCGGTTACGTCCTGGCCGAGGCCTCCGGCGGGAGCCCCGAGGCGATCGTCATCGCCACCGGCAGCGAGGTGCAGCTGGCGCTGGCCGCCCGCACCGAGCTGGAGGAGGCCGGTACGCCCACCCGCGTGGTCTCCATGCCGTGCGTCGAGTGGTTCGAGGCCCAGAGCCAGGAGTACCGCGAGCGGGTCCTGCCGCCGTCGGTGCGTGCCCGCGTCTCCGTGGAGGCCGGTATCGGCATGGGGTGGCGCTCCTACGTCGGTGACGCCGGCGTCTCGGTGAGCCTGGAGCACTTCGGCGCCTCCGCCCCCTACGAGACGCTCTACGAGAAGTTCGGCATCACCTCCGAGGCCGTCGTCGCGGCGGTCCGCGACAGCCTGGCCAAGGCCGGTAGCTGACGACGCGGGCCGCCGGGACGACCCCCGGCGGCCCGCACTCCGTGTGAATTCAGGAAGGCGTGAGACCCACATGAGCACCACCGCTCTCAAGGACCTGGCCGACGCCGGTCAGTCCGTATGGCTGGACGACATCAGCCGTGACCGGCTGCGCACCGGCAACCTGGCCGAACTGCTGTCGACCCGCCACGTCACCGGCGTCACCTCCAACCCGTCCATCTTCGACAAGGCACTGGCCGAGGGCGACGCCTACGACATCCAGGTGCACGAGATGGGTGTGCGCGGGGTCTCGGTGGACGAGGCGGTCCGGCTGCTGACCGCCTATGACATCCGCTGGGCTGCGGACACCCTGCGCCCGGTGTACGACTCCACCAACCGCGTGGACGGCCGGGTCTCCCTGGAGGTGGACCCGCGACTCGCGCGCGAGACCGAGCGCACCGTGGCCGAGGCCAAGTCGCTGTGGTGGCTGGTCGACCGGCCCAACGTCATGATCAAGATCCCGGCGACCGTCGAGGGCCTGCCCGCGATCACCAAGGTGCTCGGGCAGGGCATCAGCGTCAACGTGACCCTGATCTTCTCCCTGGAGCGCTACCGCGCGGTCATGGAGGCGTTCCTGGAGGGCCTGGAGCTGGCCCGCGAGAACGGCCACGACCTGTCCCGGATCCAGTCCGTGGCGTCGTTCTTCGTCAGCCGCGTGGACGCCGAGGTGGACAAGCGCCTCAGGGCGGTCGGCACCCCGCGCGCCGAGGAGCTGCTCGGCCGCGCCGCGATCGCCAACGCGCGCCTGGCCTACCGCGACCACGAGGAGGTCTTCTCCTCCGAGCGCTGGAAGGCCCTGGCCGCCGAGGGCGCCACTCCGCAGCGCCCGCTGTGGGCGTCCACCGGGGTGAAGGACCCCGCGTACGCGGACACCCGTTACGTCACCGAACTGGTCGCGCCCGGCACCGTCAACACGATGCCGCAGGCCACCCTGGACGCCACCGCCGACCACGGCGAGGTCACCGGGGACACCGTCCAGGGCACCTACGAGGCCGCCCAGGCCGACCTCTCGGCGCTGGCCGAGGTCGGCGTGGACCTGGACGACGTGACGCGTCACCTCGAGGAGGACGGCGTGGTCAAGTTCGTCGACTCCTGGGAGAGCCTGCTCGGCCAGCTCACCCTGAAGCTCGACGAGCTCTCCTGACCCGGACCCCTCCCGGTCACCGACCCGCGTCCGCGCGCCGCGCGGACGCGGGTGCCACCAGCCACCAGGCCGTTCCCGACAGGAAGAGACGGAGTCCGTGAAAGAACCGGTGATGCCGGGGGCGGTACCCAACCCGCTCCGCAACGCCCTGGACCGAAGGCTTCCCCGTATCGCCGGGCCCAGTGTGCTGGTGCTCTTCGGCGTCACGGGGGACCTGGCCCGCAAGAAGCTCCTGCCCGCCATCTACGACCTGGCCAACCGGGGGATGCTGCCGCCGGGCTTCGGGCTGGTCGGCTTCGCCCGCCGCGACTGGGAGGACCAGGACTTCGCGGCGGAGGCCTACGAGGCGGTGCGCAAGTACGCGCGGACACCGTTCCACGAGGACGTGTGGCGCCAGCTCAGCGAGGGTGTGCGGTTCGTCCAGGGGAACCTGGACGACGACGAGGCCTTCGACGAGCTGGCTCGGACCGTCCGTGAGCTGGACACGCAACGCGGCACCGGCGGCAACTACGCGTTCTACCTCTCGCTGCCGCCCAAGCTGTTCCCGACCGTGGTCACCCAGCTCAAGCGCAGCGGTCTGGCCACTCCCGAGAAGGGTCAGGGCACCGGGGGCATCACGCCGTGGCGCCGGGTGGTGATCGAGAAGCCGTTCGGCCACGACCTGGAGAGCGCCAAGGAGCTCAACGCGGTGGTGGACGACGTGTTCCCGCCGTCGGCGGTGTTCCGCATCGACCACTACCTGGGCAAGGAGACGGTCCAGAACATCCTGGCGCTGCGGTTCGCCAACACGCTGTTCGAGCCGCTGTGGAACCGCAGCTACGTGGACCACGTGCAGATCACCATGGCCGAGGACATCGGTGTGGGCGGGCGCGCGGGCTACTACGACGGCATCGGCGCGGCCCGCGACGTCATGCAGAACCACCTGCTCCAGCTGCTGGCCCTCGTCGCGATGGAGGAGCCGGTCTCCTACAGCGCGGACGCGATCCGCGCGGAGAAGGAGAAGGTCCTCTCGGCGGTGACCCTCCCCGACGACCTGGGCAGGGGCACGGCGCGCGGACAGTACGCGGCCGGGTGGCAGGGCGGCGCGGCGGTCCGGGGCTACCTGGAGGAGGACGGGATCCCGTCCGACTCGGTGACCGAGACCTACGCGGCGCTCCGTCTGGACGTGGGCACCCGGCGCTGGTCGGGTGTGCCGTTCTACCTGCGCACCGGCAAGCGGCTCGGCCGACGCGTGACCGAGGTGGCACTGGTGTTCCAGGCCGCCCCGCAGCAGCTGTTCGCGCGCGGCGACGTGAGCGAGCTCGGGCAGAACGCGCTGGTCCTGCGCATCCAACCCGACGAGGGGGTCACCCTGAGGTTCGGGTCCAAGGTGCCGGGCGCCTCCATGGAGGTCCGCGACGTGAGCATGGACTTCACGTACGGGCAGTCCTTCACCGAGGCCAGCCCCGAGGCCTACGAGCGGCTCATCCTGGACGTGCTCATCGGCGACCCGCCGCTGTTCCCGCGCCAGGAGGAGGTGGAGCTGTCGTGGCGGATCCTCGACCCGGTCGAGGAGTACTGGGCCGCGTCGGGCCAGCCCGAACAGTACGGTTCGGGCACCTGGGGTCCGGAGTCCGCCGAGGAACTGCTCGCCAGGGACGGACGCCAGTGGCGTCGCCCGTGAACGCCGGGAGGAACAGATGACGCTCTATCTGCCGCGCACCACGACCTCGCAGATCACCGAGGCGCTCATGGCCGAGCGGCTCAGCGTGGGCGGGGGCGCCATGAACATGGTGCTCACCCTGGTCATCGTCACCGACGAGGCCGACCACTACGACGCCGTCCGCGCGGCGACCGAGGCCGGACGCGAGCACCCCTCGCGGGTGGTGGCGCTGATCCGCCGCGACCCGGGGGCCGAGCCGGCCATCGACGCGGAGATCCGCCGTCCGGGCACCTCCGGCCCCGGTGAGGCGGTGCTGTTGCGCCTGTACGGTCCACTGGGCGAGCACCCCGACTCGGTGCTGACCCCCCTGCTGGTCCCGGACGCGCCCGTGGTCGTGTGGTGGCCCGGGCAGGGTCCCGCCGACCCCGCCGCCGACCCGGTCGGGAAGCTGGCGCAACGGCGGATCACCGACGCACTGCGCGCCGAGGATCCGGTAGCCGACCTCCTGGAGCGGGTAGCCCACTACCGTCCGGGTGACACGGACCTGACCTGGACGCGGCTGACCCCGTGGCGATCGCTGCTGGCCAGCGCCATGGACCAGCCGTGCGGCTGGGTGACCTCGGCCAAGGTGACGGCGGAGCCGCACTACCCGAGCGCCGAGTTGCTGGCCGCGTGGCTGTCCGAACGGCTGGAGGTGGAGGTGGAACGCGGCACCTCGCACGGCCCCGGATTGACCGAGGTCCGGCTGACCACCGACCAGGGCGACATCACCGTCTCCCGGGTGGACGGCCGGGTGGCCACACTGTCCCGGACGGGACAGCCGGACCAGACGGTGGCGCTGGCCAGGCGCGGCGCCTCCCAGGCGCTGGCCGAGGAGCTGCGCCGCCTGGACGCCGACGAGACGTACGCGAGCGCGGCCCGTCACCTGGGTCCGCTGCTCGCTGGAAGCGGAGCATGAGGATGACCGAACCGGAGATCGTCCGCACCACCGACGCCCGTCAGCTGGCGGAGAGCGCGGCGTCGCGGCTGGTGAAGCTGATCGTGAGCGCCGAGGCCGAGGGGCGCGAGTTCCACCTCGTCCTCACCGGCGGCGGCGTGGGCATCCAGACGCTGGGGGTCCTGAGGGACGAGGCGCTGGCCAGCGGGATGAGCTGGGGACACGTACACCTCTGGTGGGGTGACGAGCGGTTCCTGCCCGAGGGCGACCCCGAGCGCAACGAGACGCAGGCCTGCGACGCGCTGATCAACGACATCGACATCCCGTCGCACCAGGTGCACCCGATGCCGTCGTCGGACGGCACCGACCACGGTGAGGCGGAGAGGGCGGCCACCAACTACTCGGCCGCCCTCTCCGTGGCGGCTCGCGGTCGCGGCCCCGTGCCGGAGTTCGACGTGTGTCTGCTGGGCCTGGGCCCGGACAATCACGTGGCCTCGCTGTTCCCGGGCCTGCCGGGGGTCCGCGAGGAGGGGGCCGCCGCGGTGGCGGTGCACGACTCCCCCAAGCCGCCGCCGACCAGGATCAGCCTGACCCTGCCCTCGATCCGGAGCGCCCGCCAGGTGTGGGTGCTGGCCTCCGGAGCGGCCAAGGCCGACGCGGTCCGCCTGGGTGTGGCCGGTGGCAGCGTGGACGAGGCCCCGGTGGCCGGTGCGCGCGGCAGTGAGAAGACCGTGTTCTGGGTGGACGAGGCCGCCGCCTCGCAGCTGTAGCGGTGCGTACGAACGCCCCGGCCGGAGTCCCGGCCGGGGCGTCGTCGTTTCTCAGGTGCGGGCCCCCCGGAGCGGGCTCAGGCGCACGGCGGTCTCGATCCCGTCGTCGTGCAGGATGTGGCGTTGCGTGGAGGCGTCGGGGAAGAGGCCCTCCGGCACCTGGGTCACCAGCCGGAGCTGGGCCGTGGCGTGCTTGGACATGGTGAGTCTGCCCGGCAGGTGGATCGCCAGTTCCTCTCGGGCCTCGAACGTCTGGACGTCGACGTGTTCCGCGAGGGCCGCCAACTGGGCCGCGTCCGCCGAGACCGGGACCTTGGCCAGCCAGTGCGGCCCCTCCGTGGAGAACGCCGCCTCCCGTTGGTCGTGGGTCTCACCGGCCCACGTGAACCAGGGGACGCCCTCGACCTTGGCGCCGTGCAGCACGGCCAGGGCCCCGAGGTCCGCCACCGCGGCCCGCACCGCCACGGTCACGGCGTCCCAGTCGTACTGGTCCGGTTGCCCCCGCCGCTTGTCCACGGGAACCGCCTTGACCTCGGCGGAGAGCACCGTCTTCTCCGGTACCTCGCGCCGCCGCACCTCGGGCCAGGAGGTGAGCAGGCTGCGTGCGGTCGTGATCGCCTCGTCCTCGGCCTCGCGTTGGCGGTCCAACGCCTCGGTGTGTTCGTCGAGCAACGCCGCAGCCGTGTCGGGCGCGTCCAACGCCCGGCGGACGTCGCGCACGCTCATGCCGGTGCCGCGCAGGGCACTGACCAGCAGGGCGTCCTGGACCTGCTCGAAGTCGTAGTACCGGTACCCGGTGTCCTCGTCGACCACGGCCGGGACCAGCAGCCCCTCGGAGTGGTAGAAGCGCAGCGTCTGGGGAGAGAGTTCGCTCATCTCGCTGAAATCCTTGATCGAAAGGCTCATGAGCCCAGTCTCAGGGTTGCGGTTACCGGAAGGTCAAGCCGTGGCGCGGCGACGCCGTCCCCGCCCCGCCCGCTCCCGGCGCCACCCTCGACTTCCGTCGGGCATGTGGGCTCTTCAGGTACCGCCGAACTCCCGTCCCACGGGCACCCAGTGCGGGAGATGCGATCTCGGGTCGCTCGTCGGACAGGCCCCGCCTCCTCTGATGAGGCTGGGCGGACCTCATCAGAGGAGTCCGTGGCGTGTCGACGCGAGCGTCAGGTCCGCGAGGTCCGCCAGTACACCGGGATGACGGCGGCGACCACCAGGTGCGAGAGCTGCAGGACGACGACGGTCGCGACGGTCGCCCCCACGGTGAGCGGCGGCAGGAACATCGCCACGGTGACGAGGACCGCGACGACCGTCCACACGAAGAGGCCGCGTCGGCCCAGGAAGCGCTCGGCCAGGGCGAGCACGCCCCATCCGAGCAGGGCGAACACGGCCGTGAAGAGCGTGAAGGCGGGCCACGCGAGGGCCCCGGGCTCCTGCCCCCTGGGCGCGACCACCAGGTCCGCGCCCAGCAGCGGCGCGGCGAGGGCGAGGAGGGTGTTGACGGCGGTGACCACGAGCACGGCCGTCAGGCGCGGCTTCCAGGTCGGACGGACGGGGGTTCGGGTTTCGGTCAGGTTCCGGGTCATGGCTCTTTCCCTGGTGCGATGGGGTACGTGTCGAACCTACGCAGGGAGAGCGAGACTTCCTATGCGTGATCCACTCCGATCTATACGCGATCGTCCACCGCTGTGTACGATGACGCCATGGATGTACTGAGCGACGTCATCTCGACCGTTCGCACCGGTCAGCCCCGTTCGGCGCGGATCGAATGGCACGCCCCCTACGCCACGCGGTTCCCGGAGGTTCCCGGCGCCAAGTTCATGGTGGTGCTGCAGGGGTCCACGTGGCTCCTGACGGAGGGCGCGGAGCCCCTGCAGCTGGGCCTGGGCGACGTCCTCTTCCTGCCGCGCGGCCGAGAGCACCTGCTGAGCAGCTCCCCCGCGGCCGAGGGCGGTGTGGACTGCTCCCGCACCCTGCGTGACGCGGTGACGGGCGCGGACCCCGTACCCACCCTGGTGTGTTCGCGGGGATGGGCCCGCCCCAAGGAGATTCCGCCCGGACCCGCGTTCGGGGCCACCACGGTCGGGGACGGAGACGGCGAACCCAGTTGCGTCACGGTGGGCGGCTCCTACGACGCCAGCGCGTCGACTCCGCATCCGCTGTTGGCCGAGCTCCCCTCCGTGGTGCACGTGCCCGCGAAGGTCGGCCGCGGGTCCGAGCTCCCCCTGGCCGTGGGGCTGTTGGGCCGGGAGCTGGGCGCGAACCGGCCCGGTGGCGACACGCTGATCCCGCACCTGTTGGACATGCTGGTCGTGTACATCCTGCGCACCTACGTGGAGGAGCTCTGGCAGGGGCACGAGGGCGCGGGCTGCGGTTTCGCGGGCGCGCTGCGCGACCCCGGGGTGCACGCCGCGATCCAGGCCGTGCACCGCGACCCCGCCCACCCCTGGAGCGTTGCGGAACTGGGCGAACGCGCCGGGCTCTCCCGCGCCGCCTTCTCCCGCAGGTTCACGTCCCTGGTGAACCAGTCTCCGCTGGCCTACGTCACGTGGTGGCGGCTGACCACGGCCGCCCGGCTGCTGCGTGAGGAGGACGCGCCGATCAGTTCGGTGGCGACCCGCGTGGGCTACTCGTCCCAGTTCGCCTTCGCCAACGCGTTCAAGCGCGAGTTCGGCTGGTCCCCCGGCCGGTACCGCGAGGCCGCGCGGGACCTCACGGAGTCGCAGGTGCCCGCCGTGCCCCCCACACGCTGAGGGTGAGGGCGGTGAGGAACACCGTGCCGGGGAGCGCGTACGGCCCGGGGCCCAGGAAGAGGGAGACCGGACTGGCGCCGAAGGCCAGGGACGAGAACCCGAGCAGGGTGGGCAGGAAGCACAGCACCGCCGCCGTTCCGGTGACCCAGCCCAGCCAGCGCGGCGCTCCGGGGCGCACGAGGGCCAGCGCCGCGACGGCCGTGCCCAGCGTGACCACCAGCGGTCCGACCATCCAGACCAGGTAGCCGGGCCCGATCGCTCGGTCGGCGTCGGCCGCCAGCCAGCCGGTGACCACGAGGTGCGCGACCCCGAGCACCAGGAGCGCACCGGCGGCCGCACTGCCGAGCCACCCCGGTGCGGTCCGCTCCGGACCGCGTTCGGCCCTCACCGCGCCGTTCCGGGCCCGGGCCGACCCACTCTCCGTCCGCTCCACCATGACCGCTCCCTCTTCCGCACCGACGTCCTCGTGACACGAGTCTGCTCGGCTCGGCACGGCCCCACCTCCCCCACTCGGGGGAACCGGGTCCTCCCCGGGAGGGAGAGGTCCGTTCAGAGATCCCCGGGGCAGGAGGCGCCGTCGGCGGGGACCACACCGTCCAGGAGGTAGGCGTCCACGACGCCGTCCACGCAGGGGCGTCCACCCGTGTAGGCGGTGTGGCCGCCTCCCTCGTAGGTGAACAGGGTGGCGGTGGCCAGCTGGTCGGCCAGCTCCTCGGCCCACACGTACGGGGTGGCGGGGTCGTGGCGGGTGCCGACGACCAGGATCGGTGGTGCCAGGGGAGCGCTCAGGTGGCCGGGCGCGAGTTCGGTGTCCGGCCAGGAGGCGCAGGGCAGGAAGGACCAGACCTCGTCACCGCCGAAGAACGGCGACACCTTCGCCGCGCGCCGGGCGCCCTCCTGGAACGCGTGGACGTCTCCGGGACGGGTGTGGTCGGCGCACTGCACCGCCGTGAAGGCGGACTCCGTCGCGCCCGAGTCGTCCCGCCGGGTGACGTGGCTCCCCAGGTAGGCCTGGACGAAGGGGTCCCGCTCGCCGGGTCCGAGCCGGGCCAGCAGGCGTGCGACGCTCTCCCACTGCCGCTCGGTCTTCAGGGAGTCCCGGAGCAGCGCCAGCATTTCGGGGCGGCCGACACTGTGGCCCCGGACGACGACCGGTTCGGCGTCGAGCCCGGCAAGGAGGGCCTCGGCCTCCGACGGGGCCTCCTCCGCACCGGTGAACGGGCACTCCGGGGCCCGGTCCAGGCAGTAGGACACGAAGGACTCCCAGGCGGTCTGTGCTCCCTGACCCTGCTCCACGCCGTCCGCGATCACGCCGCGCTGGGTCTGGAGGGCCCCGTCCAGCACGAGGGCGCGGGTGTTCTCGGGGAACATCTCCGCGTACAGGGCCCCGATGTAGGTGCCGTAGGAGAAGCCCACGTAGCTGAGCCGCTCGTCACCCAGGGCGTCCCGGATCAGGTCGAGGTCCCGGACCACGTTCACCGTCCCCATGTTGGCGAGGAAGTCCGTCCCGACCTCCTCCTCGCAGCTCCACGTGAACCTCCGCGCGGCCCGTTCGAGGTCCCTGAGCAGGTCGTGGTCCACCGCGTCGGCAGCCGCGACCTCCTCCAACGGCCGTTCCATGGCGTCCCACGCCGGACAGGTGAACCCGGCGCTCTCCCCCACGCCGCGCGGGTCGAAGGAGACGAGGTCGAAGGAGTCACGGACCCGCCTGCTGAGCGCGAGGGGCCCGGACTCGAACCGGGCCACGCCCGCGCGGCCGGGGCCGCCGAAGTTGAACACCAGGGAGCCCCGGTACTGGTCGGCCGGACCCTGGGCGGGGTGCCGCACCACGGCGGTCTCGATGGTCGCTCCGCCGGGGTCACCGTGGTCGACGGGGACGGTGACGGTGCCGCACTCCAGCCGCGCCCTCCAGTCGGGGTCGCCCTCGACCGGTTCGGCCTCGGCCAGTTCCTCAGGGGACAGGCACGGCCGCCAGTCGACGTGCTGACCGTAGAAGGAGCGTGCGTGGTCCTGCTCGTCGAGGGGGGCGAAGCCCGCCGTCACGACCAGTGCCAACGCCGCTCCCGCGACCCTCAGAGCCCGCCCGCCCGTGCCGCGCACCCGAACACCCGCCCCCGCACAGAGTCCTCCGCCACCGGGCTCCATCCTCCGGGCGTTCGGTGGTGGATCCGGGCAGAACATCCCGGAGGGCGGGTAAACAGTCCGTCCTGTCGGGTTTTACCAGGCGGGGCAGGACAGCCCCGGCTCCGGGACCACCCCGTCCAGCAGGTAGGCGTCCACCGGGCCGTCCACGCACTCCATGCCGTAGCCGTAGGCGGTGTGGCCCGCGCCCTCGTAGGTGACCAGGGTCGCGGTGTCCAACTGGTCGGTCAGTTCCTCGGCCCAGGTGTAGGGGGTGGCCGGGTCACCGAGCGTGCCGACCACGATGATCGGCGGGGCGTCGGGGGCGGAGAAGCCGGTGGGCGCCTCCTCGGTGTCGACCCAGTAGGCGCACGGCAGCTGTTCCCAGACGAAGTCGGCACCGAAGTACGGGGAGGCCGCCGACGCGCGCTGGGCCGCGTCCCGGTAGACGTCGGCGTCGGTCGGGTCGGCGCGGTCCGCGCAGTTGACGGCGGTCAGGGCGGCCTCGGTGTCCTCGAAGACCCCCGGCTCCTCGGCGGACTCCGGGTCGTCGGAGGACTCGGGGTCGTCGGTCCCCTCCTCTTCCTGGCCGAAGGTGTCGTCGTAGAGCCGTTCCAACTGGAGTCCGGCGCCGTCGACGTCCTCGTCGAGCGCGGCGAGGACCTCCGCCAGCTCGGGCCAGGTGCCCTCGTCATAGAGCTGGAGGCTCACCATGGTCAGCAGGGTGTCACCGTCCACGGTCCACCCCCGGACCGTGGGCGGGTCCGCGTCGAGGCGTTCGAGGAGCTCACCCATGCGGGCGTCGGCGGTGGCCGTGCCGTCGAACGGGCAACGGGCGGCGTAGGCGCACTCGTCCACGAACAGGTCCCAGGCGCCCTGGAAGGCCTCGGCCTGGTCGGCGGCGACCTCCACGTTGGGACGCTCGGTCTCGACGGCTCCGTCCAGCACGAGGGCGCGGGTGTTCTCAGGGAACATCTCCGCGTACAGGGCCCCGATGTAGGTGCCGTAGGAGAAGCCCACATAGCTGAGCCGCTCGTCACCCAGGGCGTCCCGGATCAGGTCGAGGTCCCGGACCACGTTCACCGTCCCCATGTTGGCGAGGAACTCCTCTCCCACGGTCTCCGCGCAGGAGTCGGCGTAGGCGCGGGCGGACTCCTCCAGGCCGGTCAGGTCGGCGTCGGTGACGTCCCCGGCGTCGGCCACGGCCTGGCGGGCGTCGTCCATCGCGAACCAGTCGCCGCAGGCGAAGCCCTCGCTGTCGCCCACGCCGCGCGGGTCGAAGCCGACCAGGTCGAAGGCGTCCTGGACCTCGTCGTCGAAGAGGGGGTGGTCGAGCATCGTGACCCCGGACTCGCCCGGGCCGCCGGGGTTGACCACCAGAGAGCCGATCCGCTGGTCCGCGTCGCCGCTGGCGGGCCGCCGGGCGAGGGCGAGGTCCACGGTGTCACCGTCGGGGTCGGCGTGGTCGAGGGGCACGGTGAGGGTCCCGCACTCCAGGGTCTCCAGCCACTCGGGGTCACCGTCCCACTCGGGCGCCTCCTCCAGCTCCTCCTGGCTCAGGCAGGGCGCCCAGTCGACGCCCTCCGGCCCGGCCGCCGGGGCTCCCCCGTCGTCCGGTGCGGTGCACCCGGCGAGCAGGAGGACGAGCACGCCTCCCAGCGCACTCCCCCGAACACGACCCCTGGTGATCCCCATGCCTCGCCCGCCCCGCCGTTCCGCTCCACGCGCGGCCGGACGGCCGCGACCCCATCCTGGGGCACCGGTTGGGACACCGCGAACGGGGCACCGGTTCCGGAAAGGGACGTGGATCACTCCGGTCTCAGAGCCTGCTCGCGTCCGTGGTGAGGGTTCCGGACGAGTCGGCTCCGTTCTCCGGGTCGACCTCGACGACGAGCGGGTACAGGGGATCCCCGAAGCGCAGGCCCGGGGCCCGGTCCGGTGCGGGCTGGGCGATCCAGTCCACCAGTTCACCGGCCCGGCTCACGTCCCGGCCGGGCCGGCTCAGGGCCACCACGGTGCCCGCGACGTCACAGCGCACGTTCAGGTGGGTGGTGGCCGCGAACACGCTCTGGGCCCACGCCCCCGGGCTCACGTCGCGCAGGGGGCCGTCGGCCGTGCGACGCCGCCTGCGCGCCGGTGCGGCCAGTCCGACGGCGCGGTCGTCGAAGGTCAGGACCAGGCCGGGCCGTTCCTGCGCGGTGAGGAACCCCTCCTCGTCGGCCAGGGAGACGTCCCACCACACGCCGGTCGTGCCCGAGGCGGCCGCCCCGAGCGCCGTGGCGGCCAGGTCGAGCAGTTCCACGTCCACCTGGTCGCGGGCGGGACCGGTGACCACCTCCGCCAGGGGCACGGTGAGGGGCGCGTACCCGGACAGCACCAGCGACCAGTCGATCCGGGCACGGCCCTCCAGCTCCCGCCGGCCGTGGGTCAGGCACACCACGGCCCGGTCCCGGGGCAGTTGGTAGGTCGCGCAGGCGCCGCCGTGCCGGGCGGCCCTGGCCAGTCCGAGGCTCATGGCCTTGGTCCCCGTGGTGATGTCGACGACCACCGGTTGGTCGCCCTTCCGTTCGCGTGCGATCCACTCCTGGACGGCCCGCTGGACCGCTCCCGAGTCGTAGCCGTCCACCGGGTGGGCGGGCAGCCGGACCCGGTCGCGGTAGCCCTCGGAGCGCAGTGTGTCCGCGTCGGCCGGGGCCGCGTCCGGGCGTTCGGCGGCGCGCAGCGCCCCGGCGGCGGCCTCCCGTACCCGGGCCCGCAGGCTCTGGCGCGAGGGGAGGACCAGGGCGCGGGAGGGGCGGTGCGCGTGCAGTGCGGCGAGGGCGCCCAGTCGGCTGCCGCCCAGGGGTGTGACCAGGAGTGGCCCGTCCCTGGGGCCGGGGTGCCGGGCGGGGGGTTCGGGCGGGTCGGGGCGGTCCGGGCCGTCACCCTCGGCGGTGGCGGGCGGGACGGCCTTCGGGAGCACGGCGGGGACCGCGGGCGGTGGGGGCGCGTCGGCCAGGCTCGGGAAGAAGGCGTCCCGTAGGGCAGCGAAGGTGCTGACGCGTTCGGTCAGGTCGTCCAGGTTCCAGACGTGGACGTTGCGGCCGGTGAGCGCCGGGTTGTAGGCGGTGACCCGTTCGCGCAGGTCCTCGACGACGGGGCCGGAGTAGACGAAGAGGACGAGGGTGGCCCCGCCGAAGACCCGGCGGGCCTTGGCCACGGTCCAGCCCGCGCGGGCCACCACGTCCTCGGCCCGGGTCTTGGCCTCCACGCACAGCACCCGGTGACGGTGGCGTACCAGGATGTCGAAGTCCGCGACGGACCCGCCGGGGCGGTAGGGGTCGGCCACGCGACGGGAGCCGAGCACCTCGCTGTCGGGCCGCCCGCCCAGCAGGCCGCGCAGGTGGGAGAGGACACGCGCCTCGGCCGCGATCCCGTTGCGTTCGCTCTCGGGCAGGTTCGGATGGGCGTCCGCGAGGGCGGCGTCCCCTCCGCGCAGGAAGCGGCGCAGCGGCGCGGGGTCGCGGTCGCTCACCCACTGGGCGCCGTGCACCCCGGCCAGGGTCCGCAGGTCGACCCCCTGACAGCTCACCGGATGGTCCGGGCGGGCGGAGTCGGCGCTGCGGAGCAGGTCGCTGTGGGAGTCCAGGTAGAACCGCCAGGCGCGGGCGTGCGGCGGGAGCGACCGTTCGTGGTGCAGCGCGGCGGCCACGCTCATCACTTTGGTGCCGCCCGTGTAGTCGAGGTACCAGGGGCGCTGGCCGAGCGCACGGCTGACGGTGTCCAGGAGACCGGTGACGGAGGCGGGGTCGTGCGGGTCCGGGCCCACGCTGAGGACGCGCACGGACCGTTCCCGGGCGATGCGGCCGACCGCGTCGGCGACACGGCGGGCCACGGGCAGGGTTCCCTCGCTACAGACCAGGAGCAGTTGGCCGACCGGGAGGGTCAGCGAGGAGAGGAGGGCGGGGGTGGGGTTCTGGCCCACGAGGACGACGGCGACTCGGGGTGCGTCCACGGTTTCCCTTCCGGACGCACCGATGCCGGCCGTCCCCCGACGACAGGAACGGGACCACAGTACTCACCCGTTCCGAGAATGGCTCAGGTAACCGGTTTTCCCACCCTGCACGCGGGCCCGCACTGGTAACCGTGGGCACGCACCGGAACCGAGGTGAGCACGAAGGAACGGCACCCGGTGACCACCCCTTTGTCGTCGCGCACGAGGTCGGAGGGGACCAGCAGGTCGTCCCTTTCCGGATGGGCGGAACTCACCACGGAGGAGACGATGAACCAGACTCCCTCGGCCGGGGCGGGCAGTCGCGCCCGGGTGCGTTCCTCCGCGAGCAGCGGCACCCCCTCCACCTCGCTGAGGGGGACCCGCACCGCCTCGACCCGCGCCGGCTCGCTCGATCCCCGCCACGTGCGGATCACGCGGGCGTGCTCGTCGACAACCGTCACCTCGTGCGGCGTCAGATTGACCACGGACATCCAGCGACCTCCCGTACCACTCGTTCCCTGTCGGCCGCCCGCTTCACCGGGACGGGCGCGACGCACCCCGCTCCGAGGCTCTCACCGCCATCTCTCGGACACCTGCCGCTCGCCCGGTGAACACCGGATCAGTGAATTCTGGGGCCGCTGTTACTCGTGACCGTTTTATGGATAACACCGAATCACTTTCTCATTCAGAGCCCATACCGACAATTGACAGTGCGTGCCCGAAGGCAATATTTTGTTGCATGACCTCCCGTTCACGCAGGAGTGTCACCCGCAGGCTCACGACTCGCCACGCGTTTCCCCGGAAGGGCTGGGGGAGCGTCCCGGCCCCGGCACACCCGGGGAGAAGAGTTCGTGAGCAAGCACCACTGCTCCGCCGTGGAACTGTTCGGTTCGGCCGCCTTCCTGCGCGTGTTCACGCGTGTGTTGGGGTGTGGGCCCTGCTCCTCGGACGGAACAGCGCAGGGCTGCGCCGGTCACTCCGAGCAGTTCTTCGACTACGTCGACCTGTGCTTCGAGCACTGCCCGTGCGCGAGGCACCGGGGAGAGCCGACCAGCGTCATCGCCACACGCATGGCCACCGTCACGGGCGGAGCGGCCACGCGGGGCCGGAGCGTCCTTCCGGACGCGGACGCCGTCGGCGCCAAGGCCGTGCCCGAGAGCGGGCGCACGGCCAGGGCGGCCTCCGACGTGCGCGCGTCCGTGGACCGTACCGCCGCGCACCGACTGCGGGACGCCCTGGACGACGTCCGCCGGGACCGCTCGTACAAGAACCTGCGCCGCGTCTACCCGCAGCCCGCGCCCAACGGCAAGGTCCGCTGCGCCTTCTCCGAGCGTCCCCGGCGCTGGGCCCAGCGCCGCGACGTCGCGCGGGTCGCCACCGACGTGGTGGAACAGGAGGCACTGGCCCTGCTGGTGCTCACCGCGGGATGGGGCAACCCCGCCGCCGACCTGCCGGAGGACGTCCACCCCGGGGAGTCGGTGTCCTTCACCGAGGACGGCAGCGCCGTCCCCGTCGCTGACCTGCACGGGCGGCCCCTCACGGCGGTCAGGGAGCCCCCGATGGTCTCCACCGCCACCGGTGACTACCTGCTGCGCAAGCTCTCCGAACTGGCCGCGGGCCGTGACGCCGACCCGGGACGCACCCCGGACCAGCGACGCCGCCTGCACCTGCGCACCCTTCTCCCGGGCCTGAGCGGCGAGGACCTGGCCCGGCGGCTCACCGGAGTACTGGGACGGATGGCCGTGGCGATGCCCGGCCACTTCGAGCTGGTGCAGCGTGCCCGTGGACGGGCCCGCAGCGCCCCCTACACGCCCATCCCCGACCTGCCCGACGAGGAGGGCGGCGACTCCTACGGTGACGGGGACCCGGACCCGTACGGGCCCCGGCGCGAGGTGCTGCGCCAGACCGAGCGGGCGTGGCTGGTCTGGCTCGCCCGCGAGCTGGCCGCCGAGGCGCAGGCCCACCGGGCCGCCTTCGACGCCGACCCGCGCGGCTCCCTGGACGCCCTGCTGTGCCGTCTGCTGGACGAGGGACCCCAGGCGCCGATGCTGTGGCGGGGCGCCCAGGACGACCCGGACCGCCGGGCCGACCTGCTGGAGGCCCTGGCCGACGTGAGCGGCTGACCCGGGCGGACCGGGCCAGGGGGCATCGGCCGGGCGCGGCACCGGCGCTCGCCGGACCGGCGTCCGGCGCCACGGTCGGGCCCGGCGCACCCGAGGAGCGTGCGGACCGGTACCGGTCTCCGAGGTCCGGGACCCTGTTCGACCTCCGGGAGAGGACCGGGGCATCGTGGTCCCCGCGCGCCCACGGGCGGGGGTCGGCTCACCGCGTGCCCGGCACCCCGAACCGCTCGGTGAGCGGTGGCAGCACGGGGTACTCGGCGAACTGGCGCAGGGACATCACCGCGGTCTCCTCGAACGGCAGCCGTCCCCGCCACCGGCTGGCCAGGAGCACGTCCACCACCTGGTCCACCGCGCGCCAGTCGTCGGCGGAACGGTCGCGGGCGAGGGCCGTGGAGAAGGCGTCCAGGAACGCGGCCACCCGAGCGGGAGCGGCGCGGGTCACCCCGGACGTCGGGGCCAGGGAGAGGTCGGCGGCGCGGGCCCGGCGGTCCACCAGGTGGAGTTCGGGGAGCACGTGGACGCTACCCATGCCGAGGGACTTTCCCATCCCGATCCGGTGCGCGTGCTCGGGGTCGCGCGGGTCGCCCCCGTCCACGGGGTTGCCCAGGTACAGGGCCCGCAGGAGGGCGCCGAGTTCGGCGTCGGTCAGGTTGGTGAAGAGGACGCGTGAGCGCAGGGCGAGGCCGTCGCGCAGGGGGACGATGTCGCGCTGGGTGTCCTGGGGCGGTTCAACGTCGGAGCCCCGGGGCAGCACCGTGAGCCCGAGGTCGGACTGGGCGCGTTCGTCGTAGCGCACCGGCGAGCCCAGGCGGGGGTCGTGCCGGTGCAGGTAGGTCTTGTACCCGCCCAGGCGGATGCGGCCCTCGTGCGACCACGTGATGACGTCCGACCGCTCCCCCGGGGTCTCGGGGCCCTGGACGAGGTAGTTGGCGAAGCAGCCGCGCTGCGGGGACAGGAGCCGCACCCGGAGCGCGGCGCCGTCGGGGTAGTCGGGGTCGCCGTCGTCCCCCAGCGCGTCTCCGAAGGACACCCGGCCCTTGAGCGCCCCGGCCTCCCCCGCGAACACGTCGGTGTCACCGAACAGGGCCCGGCACACGTCCACCGTCCGCCCGGCCCGGTCCGGCCGGTCGGGATCACCGTGCTGGGGCCCGAGCACGTCCGCAGGGAGGGCACGGCGAATCGGGTCGTCGTCGCTGACCGCGACCCGGTAACCGCCGGACCTCCCGAAGGAGACCACCCGGCCGGAGGGGTCGAGGTCGAACCAGACGGGTTCCAGGCCGCTCCGGGGCAGTCCGCCGCCCGTGCTCCCACCGACCGGAGGGCGGTCGGGCCGTTCGCCGGTGGTGCCCAGAGTGTCGGGGAAGGCGGCCCGCTGGTACCCGGTCACCTGCGCCGCCGACTCGAACAGTTCCACCAGGGACTCCGGGACGGGCAGGCGCCCGGCGCGCGGGTCGTCCGGGCGGGGGAACAGGTAGGCGTTGCGCCGCTCCTGCGCCGCGCTTCCCGTGAGGACCAGCAGGGCCGGGATCACCCCGCCGGAACCGCCGTGCGCGGCGAGGTGGGCGCGCGCCCCGGGTTCGTCGGGGGCCACGGCGGCGACCCCGCGCCGTCCCCGGAGGTGGACCGCGTACACCCAGCGGTGCTGGAGGCGCCCGTGGTGTTCGTGGGTGGTGGGGACGTAGGTGCCGTCCCGGGGTGGGTCGGGGAACTCGGCCACTCCGAAGTCCCAGGTGCGCAGGCTCTCCCGGAGCACGTCGAAGGACACCTTGAGGCCGCGGCCGGGTTCGGGTTCCAGCGCGGTGGCGGGGACCTCCAGGGCGTACCAGCCCCCGTCGTCGGGGTCCCGGTACAGGAAGCCCTGTCGGGTGCGGTGCCCGGCGCGGCGCCTGCGGTAGTGGTCGTGCTGCCGGGCCATGACCTGGCGGGCGCGGGTCGAGGGGGAGCCGTCAGCACCGCCGGAGTCCACGCGCACCGGTGCCCGGAAGAACAGCATGGGCGTGTTGACCGGGCCGCTCTCCCCGCTGGTGAGCATGCGCAGCGTGTTGCGGACCAGTCCGCGCAGGGTGGATCCGGGGATCAGGGGGAGGGAGCGGTCCCCGTGCGGGAGACGGGCGGAGGAGGCCGCCCGCTCCCGGCCCGGGGCCTGGCCGACGAACGTGGGGGTGAGCGTGGTCAGGGTGAGGTCGATCCAGCCCGAGTGGGTCCCCTCGACGGTGCGGTCGTGCGAGCGGAGCAGGGACGCGGTGTCGTGGTCCGGGTGCAGGGCGGCGGCGGGGACGGGGGTCTCGGCCAACCGGACCAGACCGTAGGGGGCCGTGGCGCGGCGGGGGCCCGCCATCAGCGCTCCCCGCCCCGGGGTTCGACCAGGGTCCCGGTACCGACGTCGAACTCCGGGCCGGTGGGTTTGGATCCGGACGTCAGTCCGGTCAGCCGGTGGTAGGCCACACCCACCGCGCCGGTCACGGGGTCGGCGGCCCAGTACTCCCGGACCGTCAGCCAGGTGCCCGTGCTCTCCAGCGCCCCTTGCGGTCGGATCAGCCCCGAGAAGTCGGTCCAGGCCACCGGGAGCACCGCCTCGGTCCCGGAGGGCTCCCGCGTGACCGCGAGCGGCACCCGCCCCTCCAGGGTGCGGCTGAACTCGGGACCGCCCCATCCCTGGAGCAGGAAGGAGCGGTCGCGGGGGCGCAGCCACTCCGGGGGCCGCTCCGGAGCGTCGGTGCCGACCCAGCCCTCCTCCGCGCCCTCACCCAGGCGGATCTGCGCGTGCGGGCCGAACACCAGCACCTCCAGGACCCGCCACCGGTCGGCGCCGGGGTCCAGCGACGGTGCCGACAGGTGCTCGGTGGGCGGGGCGTCCGACCTCCGCCACCGCCACTCGGGACAGGCACCGGTGATCCGCCCGTCCCCGAGTTCGGCCAGCAGCCACTGCGGGCCGTCCGGGGGACCCGCGGCGTCGAGGGCACGGCAGCGCCGCCCCCGGACGAACACGTCGTCGAGGACCCCGTCGACCTCGTCCTCGGAGAGCGGGCGCACGTCGACTCCGACCGGGGCCGGGGGTTCGTGGAAGTGCGGGTTCATGAGGGGTCCCCCTCGTCGTCGGGCCCGGGTTCTGGGGCACGGGTGATCTGTCGGTGCAGTTCGGGGAGCCATCCACGGGCGGTGGCGGCGTCCGGGCCGTCCGGTTCGGTGAGGGCGCGGACCAGGTCCACCTCGTGGGGTGGTGAACCGTCCCCCTCGTGGGTGGCGAGGACCGCCCGGGTGGCGACCAGGCGTCCGCTGCCGCTGCCCGCGCCCGCCCCGAGGGTGTCCAAAGGCACCGTGGCCAGCTCGCGCACGACCAGGGCGAGCAGCCCCAGCACGGCGTCGTCGGGGGCGGTGACGTCCAGCACGACCGGGGCCGAACCCCCGCTGTGGAGCTCGGTGGTGAACAGGTGCCCGTCCACGGCGTCCCCGAAGAGGGAGTCGACGGTCAGGCGTGTGGTGGTCACCGGGGCGCCGCCGGTGAGGGTCGGGGTGGCGCGGAGACGGATCCGTGAGGGGGCGGGCCGGGAGTCGGGCCAGCGGCCGGTGTCGCCGCCCCACCAGTGGGCGTGCCACTCCGGCCAGCGGGTCCCCTCCCCCGACAGGTGTTCGGCCGCGTCCCGTACCAGCCGTTCCCCGATCCGTTTGAACAGGGCGAACAGGGCGGTGTCCCCGAGGACGGGGAGCGGTGTCGCCTCGCCGTCCCCGGTGACCGCCGGGCGCCGCCGGTGGACGCGGTCGGCCGGGGTCGTGCGCTCGCCCGCGAGGGTGTCCGTCGGGGTGTCCGCGATGAGCAGGGTCGCGGGACGTGGGTCCCGCCCCGAGGGCACGGGATCGAGGCGTTCGGCCACGTGCAGTTCCAGGCGCAGTTCGGCCCGGCGCCGTCGGTCCACGACCACCGCCTCGGACAACAGGGCGGCCGTGGCCCACTGCCCGTGCCCGTTCAGCTCCGCGCGGAGTCCCCCGACCAGGTCCGCGTCGGGGTCGGCGGCGTCCAGGGCCCGGTCGGCCTCACGCCAGCGGGTCGGCCAGTCACGCGCGTGGTAGGAGAACCACCCCTCCTCGTCGGTGAGGTCGTGTCGGCGGACGGCCCAGCGAGTGGCACGGACCGCGCCGAGGCCTCGCCCCGTGCGCCCCCCGATCCGGATGCCCGGCCCCTCGTCCGCCAGCCCCCGCGCGGCGAGGGCCAGCAGGGTGAGCAGTCGGGCCTCCTCGGCGGGATCGGCCGCTCTCAGTCTGAGGTGCGCGGTGAACTCGGTTCCGGCGGGCAGGACCTCCCACTGCCACATGCGCCCGGGGTGCACGCTTCCGGTGGCCGGGTCAACGCGGGTCCCCACCCGAACCGACACCGCCCCGCCCCCGGGAAGGGCCGCGTACGCGTCGTCCAGGTCCAGCGCACTGGAGCGGGCGCCCGCCCCCGGGGCGTCCCCCGATCCCAGCAGCGCGGCGGCACCCTCCGGATCGGCCGTGCGCGCGAGGAGTTCGTGGCGGAGGAGTCCCGCGAGGGTGGTGGCCCGCAGCCGGGGCGCCCCGCCCCGTGGATCCCGGTCCAGTCGCAGGTCCACGTCACTCTCCGCGACCTGCCCGGTCCCGGCCCGGGCCGCGCCGACGTGGGAGTCGGTGAGCAGGCGGAGCCGGACCGCGCACTCCCAGACCACTCCGGTGGGGCCGGGCCCGTGCGGGTCGTGGTCGGCGGTCACGTCCGGTCCTGTTCCGCGCGCAGCGTCCGGGCCGCCTCGGCCAGCCAGGACGACACCAGCAGCAGGGACAGCCGTGCCGAGGCGCGGCGCTCCCAGTGTTCGGCCCGAGCCGAGAGACCGCTCTCCCGGGTTCCGGACGGCAGTCCGTCCGGGGTGGCCAGGTCCACGGCGGCCAGCGCCCTGGCGTAGGCGGAGTCGTGATCGAATCGGGGACGGTTCTCCCGCCACCAGGCGGCGGGTCCCGCGGAGAGCCCCGTCAGCCACGTGTGGACGTTGAGCGGACGGCCCGGTCCGGGGCGCGCCACCCGGGCGCGCTGGAGGGCGCGCACGGCCCTCTCTCTGAGCACCTTGTGGACGGTGTCGCTCTCCTCGTCCGAGCCCTCCAGGGTGTGGCCGAGCGCGGTCAGCGCCTCGTCGGGGGTGTCGTGCGGGCGGACCAGGACCTCGCGCAGCCGCCCGAGGAGGCTGGGGGTGAGCGGCGCCAGTGTGCCCGAGGAGGCGAGGGCACGGGCGTGGGCGCGCACGGAGGCGGCGGCGGCGTTCCACAGGAGTTCGTCGTACAGGGAGTCCAGCTCCGCGTCCCGCCCCGGATCAAGGGGCGTGGGGTCGGGCAGGACCCGCCCGTCGGAGAGGGTGACGGTGCCCGCCCGGCGCGCGGGGAGGGGCGCGGAGGTCGGCACGAGCGCGACGGGGCGTGGCGGGGGCGGCTCCAGCAGGGCGAACTGGCCGTGGCCGTCCACCAGGCGCTCGCCCAGGGGGTGGGCCTCCAGGTCGCGGACGTCGGCGGTCGTCAGTCCCCCGCCCGGACGCAGCCGCACCACCGACCCCGGGGCCGCCGCCCAGCGCTGGGTCATCGGACCCCGGTAGCCCCGGTGGTACGCCCCGACCAGGACCGGTTCGACGTGCGCCGCGACCACCGTGACCGGGGTGTGCGGCAGGCGCCGGGCGAGGAGTTCGCGTACGGCCGGGACCAGGGCGTGCGGGCGGTCCTGACCCTGCTCGCCCACCAGGAGCGCCGGGGAGAGCAGGACCAGGTCCACGTCCTGGCCCGAGCGCGGGGACCGGCCGGGGCCGGTCCGCTCCACGCGGTCGGGGGACAGCGGACGGTCCGGGCACACCGGTTCCACGGTGACCCCGCCGTGGGCGCGCGTTCCACCGGACCCCAGGGTCAGGGTGCCCTCAGCGGCGGTGAGGACCTCGATGACGCGTGCCGCGAGCCCGCGCAGGTACGCGTGGTCGGGGCCGCGCAGCTGCCAGCGGGCCTCGAAGACCTGGCCCGGGTCCATGCTGGTCGTGAAGAAGGGGGCGCCCCGGCCCAGGTAGCGCTCGGCGGTGGTGCGCACGGCCGCGCGCAGGGAGCGGTCGGGGGTGAGCGGGTCCCGGACCGCGCGGTGGGGCACCCCCGGTCGGTCGGTTCCCTCGGCGAACAGGTCCACGAGGGTGTCGCCGTCCTTGCCCGGGGAGTACAGGTACGCGGGCGGGGGATACGCGACCACCGGAACGCCGGGGCGGGCGTGCTGCTCCAACCGGGGGTGCGCGGGTGCGAAGCGGATCAGGTCGCCACGGGCGACCCACGTGCGCAGCTCCTCCTCCAGGCCCGCGCGCCGAAGCGCCGCCGCGAGCATGCCGCGCTGGGCGCGCCCGCTCACCGTGGTCTCGGTGTCGACGCGCAGGGGGTCGAAGCCGGTCCGCACCGCGACGGAGTCGGTGAGCACGTACCGCAGGGGCAGGTAGGCGCTGACGGGTTCGGCCGGGTCCTGGTACGGGTCGGTGTTCACGTCCCGGCCCCCCGTACTGCCTCGGGTGCCCGCGTCCCGCGCCCGGTGGTCGCGCCCGGGTCCTCCGGGTGGGGGCGTCGTCCGGGGGGCCGTGCCAGGGCGAGCGTGGTGGCGCGGGGGTCGGGGTCGTGGGGCCCGGACAGGTACACGTCGACCCGCCCCCGCCCGCGGGTGGAGCGCAGACCGATCTGGTCCGTGGCCAGGCAGGCACGGGCCAGACAGCGCCAGTCCACCGCCCGTGGGCGTACCGACCACGTCAGCTGCGCGGTGAGCACCAGGCCTGGCAGGAGCACGCGATGGGTACGCAGACGGCCCGGCTCCGGCGCGCCGTCCGGTCCGATCTCCACCCCCGACTCCAGGGTGGTGTGCGCGTCGGTGACGGCCCTGCGAAGCGCGGCGCGCGCGGGCTCGGAACGGCCCGCGAGGGCGTGGGCGACGGCGGCGCGCACCGCGTCCCCGGGGCGCGCGTGCCCCACGCGCAGCGCACGGTCCGCGTCGTGCGAGCCCTCCCTGCCGAACACCCGTTCCACCGCCCCCGACAGGTCGGGCGCGACCGTCGCGGCGCCGACCGCCGCCACGCGCAGACGCGCGGCGAGCCGGTGCCGGGGCAGAAGGGGGAGCCCGTGCGCGTCGGTGACCACGTCGGTGTCGGCACCGGTGCCGTCCGCGCTGGCCCCCGCGAACAGCGCCGGGGAGTGCAGGCGCACCACGATCCGGTCCGGCTCGTTCATCGGGTTCCCTCCGTCAGTCCCGGATCCAGGTACAGGTCCCGCACGTCGACCGCGTCCAGGAGCTCACCGTGGGTCCACCCCTCGGGCAGCGTCACGGGCTGGCCGGTCGCGCGGGAGCGGCGGTCCAGCTCGGGGCCGGGGTCGGCGCCGGACTCCAGCAGGGGGACCAGGGCCGAGACCAGCCAGCCCCGGTGGTGGGAGTCCCCGTCCGAGAACAGCCCGCCGCTCGGGGAGAGGTAGCGGTCCAGGAATCGGGTGAAGGCGGACCCCGTCATCGGCAGCGCGGTACGCGCGGGCACGGCGGCCCGGGCGGCCTCCGTGCGAGCGAGGACCCGGTCGACCCCGTCGAAGCGGGTGGTCCACGCCACGGCGTGCTCCTCGGCGGCGGTGGGGTCGGCGACGACCGCCGTACGCCGCCCCGCCTTGGCCAGGGCGCACATGGCCTCGCACAGGTCGTAGCCGAGCGAGAGCGGGGCGCCCACGGGTTGCACCGCGATCCCCGCCCCCACGGTGGGCACGCACGTGACGTGGGCGCGTGCGTCGGCGCCCACCACCGTGCGGCCCGGCAGGCGGACCCGGGACAGCGCCCGGTGCAGCGCCACCCGGGGATCCCCGGGGTCACCGATCCGCTCCGGGTCGGTGTCCAGCCACTCCAGGGCGTACCTCACGAGACTCAGCGCCAGCCGCGCGTCGCAGAGGACCGTGAGGTCGTCCCCGGCGACGACGATGGGCCGTACGGGCAGCAGGATCGGGCCGGGGGGCTGGTGGTCCAGGGTGAGTTCCCCGCCGGTCCCGACGCCGGGAACCACGGGCGGGCGCCCCGGTGCGGTCCGGACCGTGGCGGCCACGGCGCGCACGAGGGCCCGCGCCAGCCCCTCGGTGAGTCCGGCGATGTGGGTGGACAGCTCCCGCTGGGCCAGCGCACCGGATCCGGGCGCACCGGGGACGCCCGCCCTCTCGCGGTACTCCCCCAGGAGCTCCCCCAGACCGTTGACGTCCACGTGCACCACCGCGACCCGGCTCACCTCGCCGTGATCGCGGCCGAGCCGGTCCACCTCCATCGGCAGGGCCAGGTCCGCGTCGAGTCCCGCGAGCCAGGAGTCGCTGTGGGCGCGGTGCCACCGACGGCCGATGCCCCGTGCCCGGGCGACGTCGGCGGTCACCCGCTCGTGCAGGCGTCGGCCCGTTCCTGAGGGGTCCTCCAGGGGCCTGCTGCCGTCCACGGACTCGGCCGGGTCACCGCTGACCGAGCACACGGCGGTGATCCCGTACCCCGGCGCGGGGGTGTGCAGCGCGGACATGTGGCGGCGGGCGCGGCGCAGCCGGACGGGCAGCTCGGCCAGCGCCGCGTCCAGGTCCGGTACGACCGGCTCCCCGGGGACGGGGACGGCCCCGCGCCCGTAGGGGACGAACGCGACCACCGGGGTCAACCCCCCGGCCCGGTCCCGGAGCCTGCGCGTGTACCGCCCCGTGAGGAGGCGGGCCGCCGCCAGGTCCGGCAGCACCAGGGTCAGGGCCCCACCCGCGTCCCGCAGGACCAGGCAGCCCTCGGGGACGAGGTCGCCGACCCCGTGGACGGGGTCGGAGGTGTCGGTGAGTTCGGCCACCAGGGCCGCGCGGCCCACGGCGTCCAGGATGCGTCGGCCGCTGTAGACGAAGGCCTGGATTCCGCGCAGGTCGACGCCGACGAGCACCCCGGTGTCCGGGGCGTCGTCGTGGGGTTCGGTCGGTCGGCGGTCGGGGGCCTGGGTCACCGCGACGGACTCCTCGTGGCCGGGGGACGGCGGGAACGGCGCGGGCGCCGCACGGGAACGGGTGTCCTGCTGACCTCTCTCGGACGGTGACGCCGTCGTCACCACCGATACCAGCAGCCACCGCCCCGCGTCACCCCGTTGGCCCCTTCCGGTCACACCTTCCCCCGCACGCACTCCGGGACAGGAGGGCACCGTTCCCTGTCCGAGAGAGCTCAGTGCATGGACCGTCCCCCGCCCGACAGCAGAGAGGCCCCCATGGCGACCCCGAGCAGACACGACCGGCTCTCCCGATCCGAACGCGACCGCCCCTCGGCGGGCAAGCGGACCGGTCCCGCCCTGACCCCGGAGGACCTCGTACCGCACCTGCTCGGGCTGGCCCGGACCCTCCGTGAGGGTGACGGGCGGACCCCGCCGGGCCCGATACCCCACGAGCACACGTCCTGACTCTCCGACCCGGGTGACCATCCGGGTCGGGACACGGGCGGGGACGAGAAGGGGCTCCCACCCCGTCCACCGGGTGGGAGCCGCGAAGGGCGGCCGTGGGGCCGCCGGGGTGGGGCACCGGTCCCCGCCCGCCGTCCTCGGGCGGGAACCGGCGGTCTGTGGGTCAGTCGAACAGCGTTCCCCCGAACTCCTCCGCCTCGGACGCCGCACGGGCACGGCTGTCGAGCGGCCGCGGGCGGCTGTGTCGAATCCGGTGCGCGACGCGGCGGCCCGAACGCGGGGCGGGGACCCGCGCGGCCGCCCCGCCCCGGGTGACCGTGTCCACCCGCACCGCCCCGAAACCCTGTGCGGTGTGCTTGCCGATCCCGGCCAGTTCCAGGAGCTCCAGGAGGACCGCGAAGGCGGTGCCCTCGCTGAGCGGGCCGTCGGCCACGTCCAGGCGCAGGCCGCCCCGCCAGCCCAGCGCGGTCCGGTTCTCCGCCTGCTGGTGCTCGGTCAGCCCCACCTCCTCGCCCGGCAGCGCCGAGCGCCTGACCCGGTCCAGTCCGGCCAGGGCCTCCTCCAGCCAGGGGGTGGCGAGTTCGGGCGGCGCGAAACGAGCCACCGCGCCCACCGCGCCGCTGCCGCCGACGATCCCGCCGCCGGAGCGGTGCACGGCCCCGAAGAGCCGCCGGGGGTTGGGCCACACGTGCGGGACGCGCTCCCCCGTGGTGTCGCGCGTGGTGGTCACCACCGGGGTGAGGGTGTGTACCTCGGCCGCGCGCACGGCGACCGGGCGGTCCGCGGCGGTGAGCATCGCGGTGTACGGGGTGTCGAAGGTCCGCGTGACCGAGAGGGGTTCGAACAGGTGGTCTCCGACGCGCTGGACCCGGCCGACCAGCTCCTCGGGGTCCACGGGCGCCGGGGCGTCGTCGTCCAGCCAGGTGAGCGTCCAGTGATGGAGCCGGTCGCCCAGGGGGGCCGGCCACCCGTTCATCGCCCAGCGCTTGGCCGCCGCGTGCTCGGACTCCGGCTGCGGCCACCAGCGGTTCAGGAGTCCGTGGCAGTCCTCGGGCCGGATCGGCCGCGCCGCGTCCGCCCGCTCCCCCAGGATCACGGTCCACCGTCTGGGCACCGGACACCACCCCTCGCCTCGTCGTGACGGCGCCGCCGCCGTCCTCGTCCTGCCATGACTACTCTCGGACAGTCGCCGCGCACCCGTGGATCCGGGCGCCTCAGGCGTCCTCGGCCATCTCCACCAGACGTAGGACGGTACGCCAGTTGCGCGCGGTGACCTCCCCCGGGCAGTTCCGGGCGACCACGGCGGGTAGTCGTGCCTCACGCACGCCGAGCTCGTGGTGGGTGAACACCTCGGTGGGGGTGACGGCGATGCGCTCGCGCAGGTGGGTGGCGGGGTCGATCGCGGCGAGCGCGGCGGTGTCCACCGGCTCCGAGCAGAACAGCACCATGAACGCGGAGGGGTTCTCCACGGTCAGGGGGTTGGCCGCCACCGCCGCGCGGAGCTGGTCGAGGGTGCGCGCCATCACCGGCACGTCCAGACCGAGACGGTCGCGCAGCGCCGAGCGCACGGCCGCCTCCACCACCCCGGGGTCGGACTCCGAGGCGGTGAGGACGGCGTTGCCGCTCTGGATGTAGGTGGCCACGTCCGTGTACCCGAGCCCGGTGAGCAGCGCGCGCAGGTCGGCCATGGGCACCTTGCGGTGTCCCCCGACGTTGATACCGCGCAGCAGCACGATGTGTCTGGTCATACCGGTCATGGTGCCCCACGCCGACGACGGATCCACGGTTGTCCGGCCCCACACGCGGGGACCACAATGGGCTGGCCACTGTCGACCCACTCGAAGCGGAGGGCCCATGCCCCGTCTGAGCCACAGCCTCGCCCTGACACCCCTGGGGCGCGCGGACCTCGCACGGACGGTGTCCTCGGCCTACGGGGTCCTGCGCGGCGCGCGCTTCGGGGAGGACGGCCTGCTGGTCCTGCCGTCGGAGAAGGAGCTGCGGCGCCTGGAGCTCCGGGCCGAGGAGCTGGGCCTCACGCTCGACCAGGGGGAGCGGACCGCCCACGAGCACGGGACGCCGGACCCGTGGGAGGAGTCCGTGCGGACCGGGGAGCCGGGTTCCACCGAGCGCGAGATCGCCGCCCAGGACCTGGCGGACGAGGCGGCGATCGAGGCGGCCGAACCCTCCCTGCGACTGCTCTCCGGGGAGCACCTCGCACCCGGCAGCACCTACCTGGTCACCGAGGTCGATCCCGAGGGGCGGCCGGTCTTCGCGTCGGACGGCGAGGGGTGGGTGGGCACCGACCTCACCGTGGCCTCGTGGGACGAGAGCGGGGTGTGCGCGGTCGACTTCGCCATGCGTGAGGAGGCCGGGACCGGTGGGGCCTCCGCCGAGGACGACGGCGAGGCCCCCTCCACCACCGGCGGGGTGGTGCACGACCGCGCCCGGGAGACCCTGGCCGTCGACGCGGAACTGCGCTTCCCGGTACGGAGTGCCCTGGCACGCTGGGGTTCGCACCTGCTGCGCGCCCGGGTACGCGTCCGGCTGGACCTGCCCGGCTGGTTCGCGTCCGCCGCCGGCGCGGCGACCCCTCCCCCGGTGACCCTGGAGGTGGAGCACCCGCTGGTCCGGGCGCGCGGCGAGGCCTCCCCCTCGCCCGGAACCGACGGGACGTGGACGGTCACGGGACGGTTGGATGTGCACGGTGTCGGCCTGTCGCGCCCGATCGTGGCGGTGGCCGCGTGGGCGCTGCGCCGCTCCCTGCGCCGCTCCGAGCAGTGGTCCCTGGAGTCCGGTGCCGCGTCGTTCCAGCAGGGGTGGGACGACCTCGCCCGGGCCCTGCCGGGGCTCCCGGACCTCCTCGACGACGTGGCCGCCACCTTCGCCGACGCCGGCCCCGGCGACCACCGCTGAGGGTGCCGTCCGGCCCCGCCGGTCAGTCGCGGTCGGCGCCCCACCCGGTGAGCGAGCGCACCCGCAGCTCGGTGAAGCGCGCGCTGTCGCGTTCCCGTGAGAGCAGGCTGCCGACGATCGCGCAGGCGAAGCCGATCGGCACGGCCACCAGGGCCGGGTTCTCCATGGGGAAGACCTGGATGTCGATCCAGGCAGGCAGGATCGACAGGTTCTCTCCGGTCACGGGGTCGGTGTTGCCGGACACCACCGGGGAGAACAGCATCAGCAGCAGGGTCGCGGAGAGGCCGCCGTAGATCCCCCACTCCACGCCCCGTGTGTTGAAGCGGCGCCAGAACATGGTGAGGACGATGACCGGCAGGTTGGCGGCGGCCGCGATCGCGAAGGCCAGCCCCACCAGGAAGGCCACGTTCTGACCCTGAGCGCCCACCGCCAGGGCGATGGAGACAGCGCCGATCACACACGCGGAGAAGCGGGCCACCCCCATCTCCTGGGACTCGCGCGGACGCCCCCACATGAGGATGTGGCCGAACAGGTCGTGCGCGATCGAGGAGGACGAGGCCAGGGTGAGGCTGGCGATCACCGCGAGGATGGTGGCCAGCGCCACGGCGGAGATCAGCGCGAGCAGCACGGCCCCACCCACCGGCCCTGCGGCCCTGCGGCCCACCTCCTCCGCGAGCAGGGGGACGGCGGAGTTGCCCGAGGGGTCCAGGGCCGTGATGCGCTCGGACCCCACCAGGGCGGCGGCGCCGAACCCCAGGGCGAGGGTCATCAGGTAGAAGGCGCCCACCAGGGCGATGGTGCGGTTGACCGAGGAGCGGGCGGCGCGCCCGTCGGTCACCGTGTAGAAGCGGATGAGGATGTGCGGCAGGGCCACGGTGCCCAGCACCAGTGCCAGACCCAGGCTGACCAGGTCCATCTTGTTGAAGAGCGTCCGGGCCGCGTCTCCGGGGACCTCGACGCCGAACCGCAGTCCGGGTTCCAGGAAGGCCTGTCCGTGGCCGCTGGCCTCGGCCGCCCCGCTGAGCAGCGCGCGCGGGTCGAAGGAGAACAGGGCCAGGACGAGGACGGTGAGCAGTCCGGTCGCGGTGAGCAACACCACGGCCTTGATGATCTGGAGCCAGGTGGCCGCCTTCATCCCGCCGTACATCACGTAGACGATCATCAGCACGCCCACGAGCACGATGGCGCCGGTGCGGACCCGGCCCGCGTCCAGGCCCAGGACGGTGCCGCCGTCGTGCAGGCCGAGCAGGACCGAGACCAGGGCGCCCGCCCCCACCATCTGCGCCACCAGGTAGAACACGCACACGGTGACCGTCGACACCGTGCACGCCAGGCGCACCCGCATCCGGCGCATGCGGAAGGCGGGGAGGTCGGCCATGGTGAAGCGGCCGGTGTTGCGTGTGAGCTGGGCCATGGGCAGCACGAGCAGCCAGGCCACCAGGAAGCCGATGGAGTACAGGAAGCCGTCGTAGCCCTGGAGGGCGATCATCCCGGCGATACCCAGGAAGGACGCGGCGGAGAGGTAGTCGCCGGTCAGCGCGAGGCCGTTCTGGGTGCTGGAGAAGCCGCGCCCCCCGGCGTAGAAGTCGACGGCGCCCCTGGTGGTGCGCCGCGCGCGGATCGTGATGGCGAGGGTGACCAGGACGAACACCGCGCACAGGCCGATGGTCCAGGCGTGCGCGGCCTCGATCCGGCCGTCGAGCGCGGTGGTGAACGGAAGCAGGACGGTGTCCATCAGGCGGCCACCCGTCCGTCGAGGGTCTCCTCGGCCCGGGCACGGTCGCGGATCTCCTCCGCGAGGGGGTCGATGGCGCGGGCGGAGAAACGGCCGTACGCCCAGGCGAGCGCGAAGGTGAGCGCGAACTGCCCGACCCCCATCGCCATGGCGACGTTGACGGACTCGGTGATCCGCACACTCATGAAATCGCGCGCGTAGGCGGAAAGGAGGAGATAGGAAAGGTAACTCAGCAGGAAGATGGCGACCACCGCCCAGGACAGAAGTGCGAATCTCCTTCGGAGTTTCACGAATCGCGGGTCGACGGAGACGCGTTCACACGCGTGCGCCCTCTCCGCACCGCCCCGACCGCGCGCCGGTCCGCCTCCGGCGCGGAGCGGTTCCCCAGCGTCACCACCACGGCCTCTGGACGTGCCTTCCATGTACTCGACCACGAGTGTCCCCCCGAACACGGAGAATCCACCCCGCGCACGCGGGGCCCTTGTGTGTGCCGCCGAATCCGTTCCCCCACGGACCCGGCCTTTCCCTCGGCGCGCGCCGCACGGGGCGCGACGGCCGGTTTCCCGGGGCGGCCCGTCTCCGTCACCGGACGTCCCCTCACCCCTGAATGGGACTCACACTAACCACGGACCCCGCGCCGTGTTCACCAAATACACAAATCGGCTGGAACGAATACGGGACCGGAACACGAAAGGACGGAACGGCGTAGCGAAACGGTTCCCGGAAGGCCCGCGCCCCGCGACGGAGACCGGGATCACGGATCGTCACCCGAATGGACCGCCTGGTCATCCGGGCCACACGCGCCACCGGACGGCGCGATGACCCCTCCGACTTCGCTAGGCTTCGGGGCGACCCCGACCCATCACGGAAACCGGTCTCATCACCCGTTTCCGCGTTCGTACACGTGTATGATTACAGGGTCCGCACAGTTCACGCGATACCGAAGGGAAATCCCCGCCGTGGTCACCGAGGTCTTCACGCGCAAGTACTGCGATCCCCACGCCGTCCGCGAGGAGAAGGTCGAGGCGACTGAGGTCATCCAGTTCGCCTGGGAGGGTGCCGTCCGTGAGGTCGACTCCTGCGAGGAGTGCTTCAAGGAGCACGAGACCCGCTACGAGCCCCTCGTCGACTACTCGCGTCCGGTGAAGAAGCGCCGCGTCACCAAGAAGGCCGCCGCTGCCTCCACCGACAAGCCCGAGGGCTCCGACAGCGACGCGGACGGCGACGACGACTAGGTCGTCGACGCACCGGGGTTCGTCCCCGGACCACTCCCCGAGTTCACCGGGCGGTCCCCCGGGAACGTCCGGGCGGCCTCATCGCGTCAACCGCGAAACGGGGGTCGGTGGGCACGCTGGTGCCCGCCGACCCCCGTTCGCGTGCGCGCCCTACGGCACGCGCAGGAGCTTGCGGTTCACGAACTCCGCCATGCCGTACTCCCCCAGCTCCCGGCCGATCCCGGAGGCCTTCACCCCGCCGAACGGCAGGTCGGCCTGGGTGCGAGAGGGGGCGTTCACCGACACCATGCCCACGTCGAGCCGGTCGGCGACGGCCAGCGCCGCCTTCTCGTCCGCGCCGAAGACCACGCTGCCCAGCCCGTACGGGGTGTCGTTGGCCAGCTCGACCGCCTCGTCGACGGACCCGACCCGGTGCACCACGGCGACCGGTCCGAAGATCTCCTCCCGGTAGGCACGCGTTCCGGGAGCCACTCCGGTGAGGACCGTGGGCCGCACGAACGCCCCGTCGCGGTCCGGCCGGTCGCCGCCGGTCAGCACGGTCGCCCCGTGGGCCACGGCGTCCTCCACCTGCCCGATCACCTGGCGCGCGGCCGTCTCCGAGGAGAGCGGCCCCAGGTCGGTCCCCTCCTCGGCGGGGTCGCCGACCCGCAGGGCCGCGACCCGGTCCACGAAGGCCGCCACGAAGGCGTCGTGGACCTCGTCCAGCACGATGATCCGCTTGGCGGCCGTGCAGGCCTGTCCGGCGTTGCCCATGCGGCCTGCCACGGCGGCGTCCACCGCCCGGTCGAGGTCGGCGTCGGCCAGCACGATGAAGGGGTCGGACCCGCCCAGTTCCAGGACGGTCCGCTTCATCGCGCGTCCGGCGAGCGCGCCGACGGCCCGGCCCGCCCGCTCCGACCCGGTGAGCGAGACCCCCTGCACCGCCGGGTGCTCGATGATGCGCGCCACCTGCTCCTCGGTGGCGTACAGGTTGGTGTACACGCCCTCGGGCAGTCCGGTGTCGGCGTACAGGTCGACGATCGCCGCCGCCGACTCGGGGCAGCTCGGCGCGTGCTTGAGCAGCACGGTGTTGCCGAGCGCGATGTTGGGGGCCGCGAACCGCGCCACCTGGTAGTACGGGTAGTTCCAGGGCATGATGCCGAGCAGGACGCCGATCGGTTCGGTCCGCACGATCGCGGACCCCTCGGCCACGTCCAGGGCGCGGTCGGCGGTGAACGCGGCGGCGTTGCGGGCGTAGTAGTCGTGGATGTCGGCGCACAGGTCGACCTCACCCAGCGCCTCGGCGGTGGTCTTTCCCATCTCCCGGGTGATGATCGCCGCGAGATGGTCGCGCCGCTCGCGGTGGAGCTCGGCCGCGGCCGCCAGGAAGCGGGCGCGCTCGGCCACCGGGCGGCGGCGCCAGTCCCGGAAGGAGGCGGCGGCCCCGGCGACGGCGGCGTCGACCTCGGCCTCCGTGGCGGTGGGGAAGCGCCGGACCACACGGCCGGTGGTCGGGTCGGTGACGGCGTAGTCGGTCACGAACGGTCCTCTCCGGGGACGTAGGTGGTGGCGGGGCCGAGCTCGCCCGCGCCCAGGCGGCGGGTCACGTCGGTGAACAGTTCCAGCCCGGCGAGCAGGTCGGCGTCCTCGGTGAACTCTCCGACGTTGTGCGAGACGCCGCTGACGGAGGGCACGAAGAGCATCACGGTGGGGACGTGCTCCTTCATGTTGATGGAGTCGTGCCCGGCCACGGTCATGATGGGCTCGCTGCTCAACCCGAGGCGTTCGGCGCTGGTGCGGGCGAGCTCCACGCCGGAGGGCTGGTAGGGGTTGACACCCCAGGAGTGGGACAGGTGCCGCTCCACGGTCACCCCGCTCTCCGCCTCGATCCCGGCCACGCGCTCCAGCAGCAGGGCGTTGGCCCGCGCCAGCACGTCCTCGTCGGGTGAGCGCAGGTCCAGCAGGAGCGTGACCCGGGAGGCCACCACGACCGGTGAGTTCGGGTAGACGTCCAGTTTTCCCACGGCGGTGTGCAGGGTGCCGGGGAAGGCGTCCGCCAGTTCCCGCGCGGCGACGACCAGGCGGGAGGCGCCCAGGAGCGCGTCACGACGGTCCGCCATGACGGTCGCCCCGGAGTGTGACTGCTCCCCGTGCACGGTGATCTCGTACTTGCTGGCCGCCCAGGACGCGCTGACCAGACCGATCGTGGAACCGGAGTCCTCCAGGACCCGGCCCTGCTCGATGTGGATCTCGGCGCAGAAGACGGCTGGGGGGCCGTCGCCGTCACCCAGGAACCCGGTGGGCTCCAGCGCCTCGGCCACGGTGGTCCCGGCCCGGTCGCGGGTGGCCAGCGCGGTCTCCAGGTCGAGCCTGCCCGTGTACACGGCGCTGCCCATCATGGAGGGCTCGAACCGGGAGCCCTCCTCGTTGAACCAGTTGACCACGGCCAGGTTGTGCGCGGGTGGGGCTGCCGGGGCGGGCTCCTCGGCAGCGACGCGGAACACGGCGTGCGCCGCCGCGAGCACGCCGTAGGCCCCGTCGAAGCGACCGGCGGTGGGCTGGGAGTCCATGTGGGAGCCGACGACGACGTAGGGGGCACCGGGGACGCGCTCCAGCAGCCCGAACTGGTTGCCGATCCGGTCGTAGACCACACGCAGGCCGTTCTCCTCCATGAGGGAGGCGAACCACCGGCGCTGGGCGTTGTCGGGTTCGGTGGCGGCCTGGCGGTCCACGCCCCCCTCGGGGGTGGCCCCGAAGGTGCTCATGGTCGCGAAGTCGTCCAGGAAGCGCTGGTCGGCCTCGTCCCGCGCCGGGGTCGGCTCGGTGGTCGGTCGGCTGGTGGGCATGGGTCGTCCCCTGTTCGTACGGTGGTGTCGGCTGCGGGCGGTCAGGACGCGGAGGGAGACCGGACCGCGGGATCCTGTCTCAGGTGCAGGACGGCGGGGCCGCCGCTCTCGCGCGCGCGGAGCAGGGCCGCGCGGAAGTCGGCGGTGGTGGACACCGTCTCTCCGTACCCGCCGAAGGATCGGGCCAACGCGGCGAAGTCGGGGTTGGTGAGGTGGGTGCCGGAGGGACGCCCCGGGTAGTGGTGTTCCTGGTGTTCGCGGATGGTGGCGTAGACGCCGTTGTCCACGACGATCACGACGAAGGACGCGCCGTAGCCGACCGCCGTCGCGATCTCCTGGCCGTTCATGAGGAAGCAGCCGTCCCCGGCCACGGAGACCACCTGGCGCCCGGGGTGGACGAGGGAGGCGGCGACGGCGGCCGGGACGCCCATGCCCATGGCGCCGTTGCGTGGGGCGAGGAGGGAGCCGCTGGAGCGGTGCTCCAGGTACCGGGCGGGCCAGAGCGCGTGGTTGCCCGCGCCGTAGGTGACGACGGCGTCGCCGTCGAGCTCCTCCCGCAGCACCGCCATGACGGCGGTGAGGTCGACGAAACCGTCCTCCGTGTCGGCGGTCCCCTCGGGTTCGGGGGTGGAGAAGGCCTCGTGGGAGGCGCGGGCCCGCTCCATCCGGTCGGCGTCGTGCCGGACGGCCTCGTCGCCGTGCTCGGTGAGCGCGGCGACGAACCCGGCGGGGGCGGCGGCCAGGTGCTGGTCGACGCGTCCGCTGTGGCCGAGGGGGTCACCGGGAAGCACGAGGATCGTCTCGGCGTCGCCGCCCAGGGTGTAGCCGTCGCTGAGCACGTCGGTGCGGGCCGTGCCCACGAACAGGGCCAGGTCGGCGCCGTCGAAGAGGGCGGCCGCAGCGTCGGCGCGGCCGTAACCGAGGGAGCCCGCGTAGGGGCTCGGTTCCCCCGGTACCCGGTGGGGCACGGCGTCGTAGGCGCGGAAGTCCGCGAGCACCGGGATCCGGCGCTCGCGGGCCCAGGCCGTGAGCGCGGCGCCGGTCGCGTCGGTCCAGGACTCGCCACCCACCACGATGACGGGCCGCTCGGCGCGGTCGACCCGCGCGACGACCTCGGCCACGGCCTCGGCGGAGGGGCGGCCGGTCGTGGCGGTGCGCGGCTCCACCACGGTTCCACCGGGCACCCGGACCCGGATGACGTCCTCGGGCAGACCGATCACGACGGGACCGGGGCGGCCGGAGCGCGCCGTGTGGACCGCCTCGGAGACCACCCGCGCGGCGGACGCCGGGTCGTCGAGCGTGACGACCTTCTTGGCCGTGCTGCCGAACCACCCGGTCAGGTCGAACTCCTGGAACGCCTCCCTGCCCCGGTCCGCGACGGGGATCAGCCCGACGAACAGCAGGAGCGGGGTGGCGTCCTGGTACGCGGTGTGCACCGCGACGAAGGCGTTGGCCGCGCCGGGCCCCCGGGTGACCATGGCCACGCCCGGCAGACCCGTGAGCCGCCCCTCCGCGAGCGCCATGAACCCGGCGCCGCCCTCGTGGCGGGTGACCACGGTGGTGACGGCGGAGTCGTACAGCCCGTCGAGGACGTCGAGGTAGGACTCCCCGGGCACCCCGTAGACGCGCCGGACTCCCTCGTGTTCGAGCTGGGCGACGATGAGGTGACCGGCGGAGCGGGCGGCGTCCGTCGGCGCGGGGCCTGTGGTGGACATCGTGGGTGGGGCCTTCCTTGTGGTGTCGGGGCGGGGGCGGTGGCGCGGGTGCCGGCGGGTCAGAGGGCGAGGAGGCCTTCGAGCGGTTCCCCGGCGCGGATGCGGGCGAGGAGTTCCGGTTCGGCCCGGTCCGAGCGGCGGGCGTCCTCGGCCAGGACGGGGTCGAACGTGTGCGGGTCCAGGACCAGCAGCCCGTTCTCGTCACCGAGGACGACGTCCCCGCCGCGCACCCTGACGCCGCCCACGGTGACGGGCGCGCCGACCCCGTCGAGGGCGGTGCCCAGGCGCTTGGTGGTGCGGCAGGTGGTGCCCCGGGCGTAGACGGGCAGTCCGCTCTCCGCCAGGGCGGAGTGGTCGGTGACGGGACCGTCCACGACCACGCCCGCACCGGCCCGGGCGACCACGGCGGCGACGGTGACCGCCCCGACGGGCGCGTGCGCCCCGCCGACCACCTCGACCACCAGGACCCCGCCCGGGGCGAGGCCGACCAGGGCACGGTTGACCGCGAGGGCGTCGGGAGTGGCCAGGCGGACGGTGTGCGCCACCCCGGCCATCCTGGGCACCGGGGTCAGGCGGCGGATGCCGGAGTCGCAGAACCCCTCCTCCAGCACGTGGCCGAGGGTGGGGATCTCGACGTCCGCCAAGGCGGCCAGGAGCGCGGCCGTCCGCGTGTCGGAGCCGGGTTCAGTCACGGGGCTCCCCCTCCCCGCGGTCCGCGAGGACCGCCACGCAGTCGATCTCCAGGGCGACGCCCCACAGGGAGACGCACACCGTGGTGCGGGCCGGGAGGGTGTGCCCGAACACCTCGCGGTAGACCCGGTTGTAGGTGTCGAGGTGGTCGGGGTCGGTGAGGTAGCCGTTGACCTTGACCACGTGGTCGAGCGAGCTGCCCGCCGCCTCCAGGACGGTGCGGAGGTTGCCGAGGGTGCGGGTGAGCTGTTCCGCGAAGGTGTCCGGGGCGCTTCCGGTGGCGTCCACCGGGAGCTGCCCGGAGGTGTACACGAAGCCGTGGGCGACCACCGCGTGGGAGAACGCGCCCACGGGTGCGGCGAGGCCGTCGACCGCGTCGATACGGACGGGGGTCATCGTCACACCGCCTTCCGGACGTCGGCGTCCACCTCGGCCTCGTCGAACCTGCTGCCGCCCGCGAGGGAGCGCAGCAGGAGCAGCGCGCCGAGCGAGAGCAGCGACGCGGCGACGATGTACCAGGCGATCGAGGAGCTCTGCCCGGACACGGACAGCAGCCACACCGTGGCGGCGGGGGTGGCGGCGGAGCCCAGGAGGCCGGAGAGCATGTACGCCACGGACAGCCCGGAGTAGCGGATCTTGGATCCGAACTGTTCGGCGAGGAAGGTCGCGATGGGGCCGTAGTTCGCGGAGAAGGCCAGCATCATCATCGCGTAGGCGACGAAGAGCAGCGGCACCGACCCGGAGTCGAGCATCCAGAAGAACGGGAAGGCCAGCAGCGCCTCGGCGGCCACTCCGGCCAGGATCACGGGCCTGCGGCCCAGGCTGTCGGAGAGGCGGCCGAAGAAGGGGATGGCCACGAACGCCAGGGAACAGGCGACCAGCACGGCCCACAGCATGAGGTTCTCGGAGTGGCCCAGCTCGGTGGTCCCGTAGTTGACTCCGGAGGTGACCAGGAGCGTGAACGTGGACCCGGTCGACAGGGTCGCGACGCCGCCGAGCAGGACCTGCTTCCAGTAGTTGCGCATCAGGTGGGCGAACGGGAGCTTGGCCTTGGCGCCCTGGTCCTTGACCTGCTGGAAGCTGGGGGTCTCCTCGATGTGCAGGCGGATGTAGATGCCCACGCCCACGAGCAGCGCGGACATCAGGAACGGCACGCGCCAGCCCCAGTTCAGGAAGGCCTCGTGGTCGACCGAGGCCAGGACGCCGAGGAAGGCGAGGTTGGCCAGGAGCGTGCCGACGGGCACGCCGACCTGCACCAGCGAGCCGTACCAGCCGCGCCGCTGGACCGGGGCGTGCTCCACGGTCATGAGGACCGCGCCGCCCCACTCGCCTCCCAGGGCCAGGCCCTGGATGAGCCTCAGGGTGAGCAGCAGGAGCGGGGCCGCGACGCCGATCGCGCGGTAGTCGGGGACCAGGCCGATGGCGACGGTGGCCACGCCCATGGTGATCAGGGAGATGAGCAGCATGGACTTGCGGCCCAGGCGGTCGCCGAAGTGCCCGAACAGGACCGCGCCCGCGGTTCGTGCCACGTAGGCCGACGCGAAGGTCAGGAAGGCCAGGATGGTGCCGACGGCGCCGTCGAGGTCGGGGAAGAAGACCTGGTTGAAGACGAGGGCGGAGGCGGTGCCGACGAGGAAGAGGTCGTACCACTCGACGGTGGTGCCGATGACGCTGGCGGTGGCGATCTTCCGCATCTTCGCCGGTTCGAGTCGGGCCGGGCCCGAGGAGGGGTCGACACCGGTGGGGGTGCTGGGGCTTGCGGTCATGAGGGTCTCCGTTTGAGCTGTGGAAACAGCGCGTTTGTCTCGCCTTCATGGTGCTGGTGTGGTGGGTGGGGATCAATCGGCATTCATCCACGCTCTGCGCCGCTACCCTGTGCGAATGCACAGTGCCATGTCACCGGACGGACCCGACCGGGACCCCGAACGCCCCCGGAACTCCCTGGTGGAGGCGGATTCGGACGCCGAGGCCGCCCCGCGCCCGACCCCGGAGACTGGTGTTTCCGCCATGTCGCCGGGGCGTAACGTTTCCGAGCACGAGCCGGTGCCCGACGGTGCCGACGCCGAGGCCTGGGCCCGCACGCTCGCGCTGCTGGCCGCCGACCGTGAGGCCCTGGTGGACGACTTCCTGCGGCGGTTGGACGGCCTCGGCGGGTACCGGGAACGGACGGTGCCCGACACCGACCTGCGCGCGACCGCGAGCGACACCCTCGACATGCTCATCCGCCAGATCGCGGGCCAGCCGCTCCCCGCCCACCTGGTCGGGCTGCCCGTACGGCTCGGCAGGCGCCGGGCCCGCCAGGGGGTCGCGCGCGAACGGCTGCTGGAGGCGGTCCGGCTCGACTTCCGCGTGCTGTGGGCCGGACTGGCGCGCGCCGGAGGGGCGGGCTCGGCGGACGTCCTCGTGCAGCACGCCGAGGAGATCCTCACCATCGTGGAGCGCTACATCGGTGACGTGCAGGTGGCCTTCCTGGAGGAACAGGCCGTACTGCTGCGGGACTCCCGCGCGCTCACCGCGCAGGCCCTCTCCCGTCTGCTGAACGCCGGGGACCGGGCCGCCGAGGTGGCCTCCGAGGTGGCGGGCACCCTCGGCCTGCCCGAGCGGGGCCGGTTCGAGGTGGCCTTCGTGACCGGCCTGCCCAGGGACGAGGCCTGGCGGCGCCTGGTCCGGGACCGCGAGCACGACCCGTGCCTCACCTGGGAGTTCGACGAGGGCACCGCGCTGGTCCGGGAGAGCGGCGGGGCGGGGTGGCCGCCCCTCCCCCGGGAGGTGAACGGCGGGCGGGTGTCCGGGGCGGACGGCCTGGCGTCGGTTCCGGCCGCGGTGGAGGCCGCCCGGGTGCTGGCCCGCTACGCCCGCCCGGGTGAGCTGGTCCAGGAGTCGCGTGCGTGGTCGGCCCTGGCGCGCGACCGGATCCGTGAGGCGCTGCCCGGTTTCGGCCGGGAGCACCTGCGCGGCATGGAACGACTCGACCCCGAGCACCGCGCGCGGCTCGTGGAGACGCTGTCCCACTACGCGGCGACGGGATCGGTCAAGGAGACGGCGACCTCGCTCTACTGCCACCGCAACACGGTGGTCAACCGGCTCCAGGCCTTCCGCGAGGCGACCGGCCTGGATCCGACCGTCCCCCGCGAGGCCGCCCTGGCCCTGGTCCTGTTCGCCGCCCCCGAGGGCCCGGGAACCCGGGAGCCGGGAGCCTGAGCACCGGCTCCCGGCGAGGTACGCCCGGCGGGGGTCGGGCGCGGGGGTCGGGGGACTCACTGAGCGTTCGCGGGACCGCCCCCGTCGTCGATCCCCTCGGGGGTGACGGTCTGGTCCAGGACGAACTCCACGTAGGCCTCGGCGTCCGGGCCGTGCGGCAGAGCCTCGGGGGTCGCGTGGACGAGCTGTGTGTAGCCGAGCCAGGTGGAGAAGGCCAGCAGGGCCCGCTGCCGCGCGCGGTCGGGTGTGGCACCCAGTTCCTCGTAGAGGGCCGCCACGTAGGCGATCCGGCGTTCGGTGACGCGCGAGACGGTGGCGGCCACGAGCGGGTGCGAGGCGGTGGCGAGCAGCGCCACCTCGATCCGGTTCTCCGGTGTCCGGGCGACGCCGAGGGTGACGTCGGTGAACAGGCGCCGGAGCCGGGCGCGGGCGTCCGGCTCGGACTCGACCCTGCGGACCACGGCCTCGGTGTGCTCGCGCTCCCACAGGTCCAGCGCCGCCGCGACCAGTGCGTCGCGGTTGGCGAAGTGCCAGTAGAAGCTGCCCTTGGTGGTGCCCAGCCGCGCGGCGATCGGTTCGACGGATACGGCGGCGAGTCCCCCCTCGCCCATCGCGGTGAGGGCCGCGCGGGCCCAGTCGGTCGCGGAGAGGCGTCCCCGGGTCTTCTCGTTGGCCATGTCCGTACGGTACCGTATGGAGACTTCCATACGGTGGCGTATGGAAGGCACGACGGAGGTCGTCATGGGACTGGTCCACAACACCCACCAACGTGAGATCCACGCGCCCGCCGAGGCCGTGGCCGGTCTCCTCGGCACGCTGGGAGGTGCGGAGGACCTCCTGTGGCCGAGCCCGGCGTGGATGCCGATGCGCCTGGACCGACCCCTGGGCGTCGGCGCCGACGGCGGCCACGGCCCCATCCGCTACCGGGTGAGCGCTTACGAGCCGGGTCGCCGGATCCGGTTCGCCTTCCGGCCCCCGACGCGGTTCGACGGCACCCACGCGTTCGAGGTCCGCCCCCTCGGCGAGGACCGGGCCCTGCTGCGCCACACCGTCACGGGCCGACCGCGCGGCCTCATGCGCCTCCTGTGGCCCCTCGCGGTGCGCCCGCTGCACGACGCCCTGATCGAGGACCTGTTCGACAACGCCGAACGCGCCGTGTCCGCGCGCTCCCCCCGGCCGGCACGCTGGTCACCCTGGGTCCGCGTGCTGCGGCTCCGCACCCGCCCCGTGGCCTCCGCGTGCCCCGTCCCGGAGGCCGCGCGGCTCGCGCACGACGCCCTCGACGGGGTTCGCCCCCTCGACGCCGTCGCGGTGCGGGCCCGGCCCGGCACCGGGGCCGGGCCCCAGGAGTGGGCGGACGCGGTCTTCCGCGACCCGCCCCGGTGGGTGCTCGGCCTGCTCCTGCTGCGCGAGGCCCTGGTGGGGCTGATCGGTGTCGAACGCGCCGGCCGCGAGGCCTTCGACACCGTGCGGTCCCGGCCCGGCGAGGTACTCCTGGGCACCGACTCCGGGCACCTGGACTTCCGCGCCTCCGTCCTGGTGGACACCGACGACGGGCGGGAGACGGTCACCCTCACCACGGTGGTACGGCTGCACAACCGGCGCGGGCGCCTGTACTGGGCGGTGGTCCGCCCGCTGCACCCCCTGGTGGTGCGCGCCATGCTCGGACGCGCCGCGCACCGCCTGGCGCACCGGGCGTGGACCGCCCGCCTCGGGACGCCCGTCGGGCACGAGGGATGAGGGAGGCCCGCAGTGTGCGGGCGTCACCTCCCCCGTGCCCGGAGCGTTGCGCGGCCGGGCCGTGGGCACGACCGGGCGGTTCGCGGGCGGGCGTGCGTGGGCTACGGCTGGCCGGAGACCAGGGCGCCGTCCTTCCAGACCGCCGCCACCTGGGGCACACCGGGACGGTAGGCCAGGTAGAGGTGGTTCGGGGCGTCGAGCAGCGTGAGGTCGGCGCGGGCCCCCGGTGAGAGGCGTCCGACGTCGTCGCGGCGCAGCGCCAGCGCCCCACCCATGGTGGCCGCCCACACGGCCTCGTCCGGGGTCATACCCATGTCCCGCACGCCCACCGCGATACAGAAGGCCAGGCTGGACGTGAAGCACGAACCCGGGTTGCAGTCGCTGGCCAGGGCCACGACCGCGCCCGCATCGATGAGGGAACGGGCGTCCGGGTAGGGCTGGCGGGTGGAGAAGTCCACCCCGGGCAGCAGCGTGGCCACCGTGGGCTCGGGACGCTTGGCGGCCTGCGCGAGGGCGTCCACGTCCTCACCGGACAGGTAGGTGCAGTGGTCGACGGAGGCGGCCCCCAGCTCCACCGCCAGGCGGACCCCGGGCCCCTCACCCAGCTGGTTGCCGTGGACGCGGGGCAGGAGCCCACGGGCCATCCCCGCGGTGAGCACCCGGCGGGAGGCCTCCTCGTCGAAGGCCCCGCGCTCGCAGAACACGTCCACCCAGCGGGCGTGCGGGGCACAGGCGTCCAGCATGGGACCGGTGACCAGGTCCACGTAGGCGGTCGGGTCGTCAGCGTACTCGGGGGCGACCACGTGGGCGCCCAGGAAGGTGACCTCGTCGGTGACCCGACCGGCCACCTCCAGGGACCGGCGCTCGTCCTCCACGGTGAGCCCGTATCCGGACTTGACCTCCAGGGTCGTGGTGCCCTGGGCCTGCGCCTCGCGGACGAACCGTCGGGCCCCGGCCAGGAGTTCGGCGTCCGTGGCGGCGCGGGTGGCCGCCACCGTGGTACGGATACCGCCCGCCGAGTACGGGGTGCCACTCATCCGGGCGGCGAACTCGCGGCTGCGGTCCCCCGCGAACACGATGTGGGAGTGGCTGTCCACGAACCCCGGCAGGACGCAGCGCCCGGCGGCGTCCACCCGGGCGTCGGCGGCGGGCGCCTGCGCGCGCGGTCCCGCCCAGGCCACGCGGCCGTCCTCGATCACGAGGGCGGCGTCGCCGATCTCACCCAGCGGCCCCTCCCCCACCTCCGGGTCGTTGGTGACCAGGGTGCCGATCGCGTCGACGAGGATCGTGCCGGGGGTCGCGGGCGTGGCGTCGGGGCCGGTCGGGGTCACAGCAGCTCCTTGATGGCGGCGTCGAGTTCTCGGGCGGTGTCGGGCAGGCGGACGTGCACGCCGTCGCGGACGGTCCACTCCCCGTCCACCATCACGTGCCGCACGTCGGCGGCGGTGGCGGCGAAGACCACGGCGTCGGTGGCGCGCGCGGGGTCGGCCCCGGCCAGACGCACGTGGTCCAGGGACACGTTGACCAGGTCGGCGCGGGCGCCGGGGACCAGGGTCCCGGCGTCGTGCCAGCCGAGTCCGGCGTGGCCGTCGACGGTGGCGGCGCGCAGCAGCTCTCCGCTGCCCAGGGTGCCCCGGCGGTGCGTGCGCAGGCGTTCGTGCAGCTCCACGGCACGGGCCTCCTCGAACAGATCCAGCTGGGCGTGCTGGTCGGTTCCCAGACTGAGCGGGATCGGGTGTGGGGCGGCCACGAGGTCACCGGTGCGCGGCAGACCGTCGGCCAGGTCGCGCTCGGTGGTCGGGCACAGGCACACGGCGGACCCGTGGTCACGGACGGTGTGCACGTCGGCGTCGGTGAGGTGGGTGGCGTGCACCAGGGTGGTGCGTTCGGTGAGCGCCCCCGCATCGGCCAGCACACGAACCGGGGTGGTTCCGTGGGCGGCCAGGCAGGCGGCGTTCTCGGCGGGCTGCTCGGAGACGTGGACGTGCAGGGGCAGCCCGCCCGCGTCCGCGAACCCGGCGACGGTGGACAGGTCGGCGGCGGGGACCGCCCGGACCGAGTGCGCGGCGGCGCCCACCCGGGCGTGCCTCCCCGAGGGGGCGAAGGCGCCGACCCGCGCGGCCCAGGCGTCGGCGGTGCCGTCACCGAAGCGCAGCTGCGGACCGGTCAGGGGCAGGTGGGTGCCGTCCTCCGCGAACCCGCCGGACAGGTAGCACACGTCCAGCAGCGTGATCCGTACCCCGGCGTCGGCGGCGGCCTCGACCAGGGCCTCTCCCATCGCGTTGGGGTCGGCGTAGGGCCGCCCCCCGGGACCGTGGTGCAGGTAGTGGAACTCGCCCACACAGGCGACCCCGGCCAGGGCCATCTCGGCGTAGGCGGCCCGGGCCAGGCGGAGGTAGGAGTCCGGGTCGAGGCGCGCGGCCGCCCGGTACATCACCTCGCGCCAGGTCCAGAAGGAGCCGCCGTCCGTGTGGGTGCGGCCGCGCAGCGCCCGGTGGAAGGCGTGCGAGTGGGCGTTGGCCAGACCGGGCAGGGTGAGGCCGGGCAGGCGTTCGGCGCCGTCCGGGGCGGACCCCGCCACGACCGAGGCCAGCCGTCCGGCGCCGTCCACGGTGAGGAGCACCCCCGGTTCGGGTGCCGCGCCGCCGAGCCACGCCCACTCGCACCAGTACCGGCGCGGCCCCGTCACCGCGTCCCTCCGGGCACGGCGAGCAGGTCGGCCAGAACGTCCGCCAGGGCGAGGACCCCGGCGTGGGAGTCCTCGGGGCGGGCCCACTCCTGCGGGGAGTGGGAGATCCCGGTCGGGTTGCGCACGTACAGCATCGCCGTGGGCACGTGAGCGGAGAGCACACCGGCGTCGTGCCCGGCCCCGGTGGGCAGCACGGGGACCGGGCCCGCGGACTCGGCGGCGCGGCCGCCCACGATCCCCGCGAGCCGGTCGCGGAGGTCGTGGGAGAACTCCACGAGGGGCGTGGTGGACTCGGCGGTCATCGCGAGCGAGACCCCGTGGTCGCGGGCGGCCCGGTCGGCGGCCTCCCGTACGCCCTCCACCACCGACTCCAGGGCGGCGCGGTCGGCGGCGCGGGCGTCCAGCCAGGCACTGACCAGTGAGGGGATCGCGTTGGTGCCGTTGGGGGTGATGAGGCCCTTGGCCACGGTGGCCCGGGCCTCGTGCCGCTCGGCCTGGGCGCGGGCGGCCAGGATCGTGTGGGCGAACGGGAGCATGGGGTCCGCGCGGTCCTCCAGGCGGGTGGTGCCCGCGTGGTCGGCCCGGCCCCGGAAGTCCATCCGCCACCGGCCGTGCGGCCAGATCGCGCTGGCCACACCCACGGCGTGGTCGGTGTCCTCCAGGGCACGCCCCTGCTCCACGTGCAGCTCGACGAACACGTCCAGCCAGGAGAGGAGCGCGGGGTCGGGTCCGATCGCCTCGGGGTCCAGCCCCGCCCCCGCCATGGCCCGCTCCCAGGTGACACCGGAGGCGTCGGTGAGGGACCGCGCGCGTGCCGGGTCGATCTCCCCGGTGCTCAGGCGGCTGCCCAGGCAGGGCACCCCGAACCGGCCGCCCTCCTCCTCGACGAACACGCCCAGGACCAGCGGCCGCGCGGGGGTGAACCCGCGGGCGCGCAGCTCGTCCACGGCGGCCAGGGCGCTGGCCACCCCGAGGGGACCGTCGAAGGCTCCGCCGTCGGGCACGGAGTCCAGGTGGGAGCCGGTGGCCACGGCGCCCGGACCGGGCGTGCCCCACCAGGCCCAGAGGTTGCCGTTGCGGTCGGTGCGCACGTCCAGGTCCCGGGCGGCGGCCGCCTCGGTGAACCAGGCGCGGGCGTCGGTGTCGGCGCCCGCCCAGGTGTGGCGGTGGTAGCCGCCGCTGTCGGCAGAGCGCCCCACCGGAGCCAGGTCGGCCCAGAGCTGGTCGAAGCTCACTCGCCCTCCTTCATGGGGACGCGGATGCCGTGCGCGTCCGCGACCCGCTCCGCCTCCTCGTAACCGGCGTCCACGTGGCGGATGACGCCCATGGCGGGGTCGTTGGTGAGCACCCGCTGGAGCTTGGCGGCGGCCAGCTCGGTGCCGTCCGCGACACTCACCTGACCGGCGTGGATGGAGCGGCCCATGCCGACCCCGCCGCCGTGGTGGATGGACACCCAGGAGGCACCGGAGGAGGTGTTGACCAGGGCGTTGAGCAGCGGCCAGTCGGCGATCGCGTCCGATCCGTCCTTCATGCCCTCGGTCTCGCGGTAGGGCGAGGCGACCGACCCGGTGTCCAGGTGGTCACGACCGATGGCCAGCGGAGCGGTGATCTCCCCGGAGGCCACCAGCTCGTTGAAGCGCTGCCCGGCGGCGGCCCGCTCACCCTGGCCCAGCCAGCAGATCCGGGCGGGCAGGCCCTGGAAGGCGACCCGCTCGCGCGCCATGCGGATCCACCGGGCCAGGTGCTCGTTGTCGGGGAACAGGTCGAGGATGGCGTCGTCGGTGCGGGCGATGTCGGCGGGGTCGCCGGACAGCGCGGCCCAGCGGAACGGGCCCTTGCCCTCGCAGAACAGGGGACGGATGTAGGCGGGCACGAAGCCGGGGAAGTCGAAGGCGCGGGTGAAGCCGCCCTCGCGCGCCTCGTCGCGGATGGAGTTCCCGTAGTCGAAGACCTCCGCGCCCGCGTCGAGGAAGCCGACCATGGCCTCCACGTGCGCGGCCATGGACTCGCGGGCCCGGACGGTGAACTCCTCGGGCTTGGCCGCCGCCAGGGCCTTCCAGTCCTCGAAGGAGACGCCCACCGGCAGGTAGGCCAGCGGGTCGTGGGCCGAGGTCTGGTCGGTGACGACGTCGATCGGCGCGCCGCGGGACAGGAGTTCGGGGAAGACCTCGGCGGCGTTGCCGAGGACGCCGATGGACAGCGGGCGGCGTTCGTCTCGGGCGCGCACGGCCAGGTCGAGCGCCTCGTCCAGGCTGTCGGCGCGCACGTCCAGGTAGCGGTGCTCGATACGGCGGTCGATGCGGCTGCCGTCGCACTCGACCACGATCGCCACGCCGTCGTTCATGGTGACGGCCAGGGGCTGGGCGCCGCCCATGCCGCCGAGCCCGGCGGTCAGCGTGATGGTTCCGGCCAGGGTGCCGCCGAACTTCTTGGCGGCCACGGCCGCGAAGGTCTCGTAGGTGCCCTGGAGGATCCCCTGCGTGCCGATGTAGATCCACGAACCGGCGGTCATCTGCCCGTACATGGTCAGGCCCTCGGCCTCCAGGCGGCGGAACTCGGGCCAGTTGGCCCAGTCCCCCACCAGGTTGCTGTTGGCCAGCAGCACGCGCGGCGCCCACTCGTGGGTGCGCATGATCCCCACGGGGCGGCCGGACTGCACGAGCAGCGTCTCGTCGCCCTCCAGGTCGCGCAGGGAGGCGGTGATGCGGTCGAAGCTGCGCCAGTCCCGCGCGGCCCTGCCGGTGCCGCCGTAGACCACCAGGTCCTCGGGGTGCTCGGCCACCTCGGGGTCGAGGTTGTTGTGGAACATGCGCAGGGCCGCCTCCTGCTGCCAGCCCTTGGCCGACAGGGTGAGGCCGCGGGCCGCGCGGACGGTGCGTGGGTTGCTCATCGGGGTCTCCTTGGGGGCTAGGCGAGCGGGGTGACGGTCTCGGCGGCCTCGACGACCGAGCCGTCCGCGACCAGGGCGGCCACGGCGGCGATCTCCGGGGCCAGGTAGCGGTCGGGGCCGGGACCGTCGACCCGTTCGCGCACGGTGCGCAGGACCGCTCCGGTGGCGGGGCCGGGCTCCAGCGGGGAACGCAGGTCCAGGGCACGGGCGGCGGTCAGCAGCTCGACGGCCAGCACGGTGGTGAGTCCGTCCACCGCGCGGCGCAGCTTGCGGGCGGCGGCCCAGCCCATGGAGACGTGGTCCTCCTGCATGGCCGAGCTCGGGATGGAGTCGACGCTGGCGGGAACGGCCAGGCGCTTGAGCTCGGAGACGATGGCGGCCTGGGTGTACTGGGCGATCATGTGGCCCGAGTCCACGCCGGGGTCGTCCGCGAGGAAGGCCGGAAGGCCGTGCGAACGGGCGACGTCGAGCATGCAGTCCGTGCGGCGTTCAGCGATCGACGCCGTGTCGGCCACGGCCACGGCCAGGAAGTCCAGGACGTAGGCGACCGGCGCACCGTGGAAGTTGCCGTTGGACTCCACGCGGCCGTCGTCGAGCACGACCGGGTTGTCGATGACGCTGTCCAGCTCGCGCCCGGCCACGAGCAGGGCGTGGGTGAGGGTGTCGCGTGCGGCACCGGCCACCTGCGGGGCGCAGCGCAGCGAGTAGGCGTCCTGGACCCGGTTGCAGTCCGGCCCCCGGTGGGAGGCGACGATCGGTGAGTCCGCGAGCATCGCGCGCAGGTTCGAGGCGGAGGCGGCCTGACCCGGGTGCGGGCGCAGCCTCTGGAGCTCCTCCGCGAAGACCCGGTCGGTGCCGAGCAGCGCCTCGACGCTCATGGCGGCGGTGATGTCGGCGACCTTGAGCAGGCGCTCCAGGTCCATGCAGGCGATGGCGAGCATGCCGAGCATGCCGTCCGTGCCGTTGATGAGGGCCAGGCCCTCCTTGGCTCCGAGCTCCACGGGCGTGATTCCCGCCGAGGCCAGGGCCTCCCCGGCGTCCCTGAGCTCACCGGCGGCGTCACGGACCCGCCCCTCTCCCATGAGGGCCAGGGCGACGTGGGACAGCGGGGCCAGGTCACCCGAGCAGCCCAGGCTGCCGTACTCGTGGACGACGGGGGTGATCCCGGCGTTGAGCAGGGCGGCCAGGGTCTCGACGGTGACGACCTGGACCCCGGTGTTGCCCGAGGCCAGAGTGCGCAGGCGCAGCAGCATCAGGGCGCGCACGACCTCCCGCTCCACCTCGGGGCCGGCCCCGGCGGCGTGCGAGCGGATGAGGGAGCGCTGGAGGCGGGCGCGCAGGTCGGGGGCGATGTGCCGGGTGGCCAGCGCGCCGAACCCCGTGCTGACGCCGTAGGCGGGCACCTCGCCCCGGGCGAGCGCCTCGACCTGCTCACGGCCGTGGCGCACGGCTTTGCGGGTGTCCTCGCTGAGGACGACGTGGGCGCCCTCGCGGGCGACGGAGAGGACCTGGGCCGGGGTGAGCGGAGCACCGCCGACGGCAACGGAAGGAACTGCTGTGGACATGCCCCCATTCGACCCTGTCCGCGACCCCGCCGGAAGAGCCAACACGGCGGAACCGTCCGAGATACCAGACACCCGGGCTCGTCCGAGGTAGTGCCGCATGTCGTGGCACCCTTGGGGGCATGAGTGTTGTTCCGGCCGCCACGCGCGCGCTGCGGCTGCTGCGCTTCCTGGCCTCGCGGCCGGGGCCGGTCTCGGCCTCGGCCATCGCCAACGGGCTCGGCCTGCCCCGCTCCAGCGTCTACCAGCTGTTGGAGGCGATGGCCGAGGAGGGGTTCGTGACCCACCTGCCCGAGGAGCGGCGGTGGGGCCTGGGGGTCGCGGCCTTCGAGATCGGTTCGGCCTACCTGCGCCACGACGGCATCGAGCGGCTGGCCCGTCCGCTGTTGCACCAGCTCACCGAGACCACCGGGGCCACCGCGCACCTGGGGGTGCTCCATGGCGCGGACACGCTGTACCTGCTCAAGGAGCAGCCGCCGCACGCGCCCACGCTGATCACCGGGGTGGGCGTGCGCCTGCCCGCGCACCTGACCGCGTCGGGGCGGGCCATGCTGGCCCGGCTCCCCCGCGCCCAGGTGCGGGCGCTCTACCCGGACACGGGTGCCTTCACCGACCGCACCGGGCGCGGGCCCACCACGCCCGGGGAACTGCGGGACCTGCTGACCCAGGAGCGCCAGCAGGGGTGGTCGATCGAGAGCGGGCAGGTCACCGAGGGGTTCCTCTCGGTGGCGGCGGCCGCCTCGGACCACAACGGGCGCCCGGCCGCGGCGATCAGCCTGACCGTCCCGGTCGCGCGTCCGGTCACCCCCCGGGCCCTGGCCGGACGGGTGCGGGACGCCGCCGGTGAACTCACGCGCAGACTCAGCGGCCGGTCCTAGCGGCGCTGGCGCAGCGGCGGGGTCCGCTCCACGACCGAGGGCAGGGGCGCGGTGCGCTCCACCATCTTCAGGATGTGCTCCTTGATGTCGCGCGGCACCTGCACGTAGAACTGCGTGGCCGCCTCGGGGTCGACCTCCAGGTCCAGGCTCTCCGGGGTCTCGGCCCAGCTGGGCAGTTCGGGGTCGGTGCGGTGGGTGTCCAGCGCGAACTCGATGAAGTACGTGATCCTGCGGCCACCGGTGTGGACCTCGCGGATGCGGCGGATCTCGGACCAGGCGATGAAGGTGCCCTCGCCGGGGAACCACCACTTGCGTTCCTGGAGCACGGTGACGCCGTCGCTGTCGGCGCTGATGCCCTGGCGGGTGATGCGCTGGGGCAGCCCCCGCACGAGGAAGACGTTGCTGCCGGGGCCGATGAAGAACATGACCAGCGCCGCGAACGCCCACAGGGAGACGGAGCCGACCGTGGTGTCCTCACGCATGACGTGCCAGAGCATGGATCCCACCACCACCACGAACCCCAGGGTGAGGCCGCCGGAGAAGTAGGCCGCCGTCATCCACATGCGCGTGTTGGGGCCGCGCAGACTGACGTAGCGGCGCAGATGGGACACGCTCGCGGGTCGCTGGGTCAGGTCCGAGGGGACACCCCGTGTCTCAGGGGGGACGTCCGATGCTTCGGGGGAGGCCATACCTCCATTCTTCCAAGCTTCCGAGGTGCTTGGTGCCCCTCCTTCCCGGCCATGTGCGGTCAATCCCGGCGAACGCCTGATGTCCGCACCTCTCCGGCGCTACAGTCCTTTCACATGAGGCGCAGCACGCGAGAGTACGAGACCGCACTCCTGGTGGACGGGGAGGTCCTGGTCATCGAGGGGATCGTCTACCGGGGGCGGACCATGCTCGACGAGGAGGGGGCGGAGCGGTTCGCACCCCTGGAGCGTTGGGCCACGACCGTGGCCGAGAGCCTGGGCAGGCCCGTGACCTGGAGGGCGGAGGCCAAGAACGAACCCGAGGCCCGGGGCACCGCGCGGCCCGGGGAGGTGCTTCAGAACCGCCTGGCGCTCTGAGCACCGCACTTGGCGCACTGGAACTTGCGGTCGTCACCGAGAATCCAGTCGTGGTCTCCGCCGGTGGGGCACGCTGACATCGACACCAACTCCTCAGGAAGGGGGCTTCGGGGGTGTGTCGGTCATCGTATTTCCCACCAGCCACACCAGTCTCGGGAATGAGAAGATACCTGGATCCCTCATGTCCGACGTGGTGTCGCCGGGCACGCGCAGGGGCCCGCGTCCGGTCCGGTGACCGGTCGCGGGCCCCTGCGAAGCCCTAGTTCTGGGAGGCCCTCATGTGGGCCTCGACCGCGGCGCGGTCGGCGCGGAGCTTGGCCAGCGCCTCATCGAGGATGAGCTTGCCCTCCTCCTCGCTGCGCCGCTCCTTCACGTACGCCAGGTGGGTCTTGTACGGCTCGGTGCGCGGCGGCGACGGCGGGTTGGCCTTGTCCTTGCCCGCGGGGAAGCCGCAGCGCGGGCAGTCCCACTCGTCGGGAACGGCGGCCTCGCTGGCGAAGCTGGGAATGACCTCGTGCAGGTTCGCACAGTAGAACGGGACCCGGACGCGGGGAGCGGCCTCGCCCCGCTCCGCCTCGCCCATAGGGCCAGCTCCGACTCGGCTGCCACGAATGGCGCTGCCACTACCCACGAAAAACTCCTTCAGCGAACTCGCTGCCTGACTCGGGCGAGATTGTCTTGGACGAGGGGGCCGCGGCCGATCGGCGCGCTACATTCCCCGGTTGATGAGCAGACCGAGGATGACGATCGTCACGATCCACGTGATCGCGATCCCGATGGTCATCCGGTCGAGGTTGCGCTCGACCACGGAGGAGCCGCCGAGCGAGGACGTGACACCGCCGCCGAACATGTCGGACAGGCCACCGCCCTTGCCCTTGTGCATCAGCACGAGGAGGACCAACAGCACACTGAGAAGCATCACGAAGATGGACAGACCGAGGATCACACGCTCACCCGTAGCTCGACCCCGCAGCAGGGGGGGAATGGACACCTCGATCCCCCTTTTCCCACCCGTACCAGGGCCGACAGGAGGTGTCGGTCCGGAGCGGGCCACGGAAGGAGGAGACCGGGGACGTTTTCGGATTTTACCGTGCCGGTGAAGGCACGCGCGGGAAAACCCCAAGGCAGGGAATTCCCCACAGCGAAGTCTAGCCCGAACGGGGCACCTGTCGGGCACCCGGGCCGTCACCCCTGGACGTCAGAGAGTGACGGGCCCGGTCCGCGAGACGTTTGGTCAGCCGTTCTCGCCGAAACGGATCACCTTGGTGAACTCGTCGGCCTTCAGGCAGGCACCGCCGACGAGGGCGCCGTCGACGTCCTCCTTGGCCATGATGCCGGGAGCGTTGTCGCCCTTGACCGAACCGCCGTACAGCACGCGGACGGCGTCGGCCACCTCGGCGGAGTACAGCTCGGCCAGACGGACGCGGATCGCCGCGCACACTTCCTGGGCGTCCTCGGGGGTGGCGACCTCGCCGGTGCCGATGGCCCACACGGGCTCGTAGGCGATGACGATCCGCTCGGCCTGCTCGGCCGGGATCTCCTTGAGGGCGCCGTCCAGCTGGGCCAGGACGTGCTCGACCTGCTGCCCGGCCTTGCGCACCTCCAGGCCCTCGCCCACGCACAGCAGCGGGACGATGTCGTTCTTGTAGGCGGCCTTGACCTTGGCGTTCACCAGGGCGTCGTCCTCGTTGTGGTACTCACGGCGCTCGGAGTGGCCCACCAGGACGTAGGAGCACTCCAGCTTGGCGAGCATCGCGCCGGAGATCTCGCCGGTGTACGCGCCCTTGTCGTGGGCGGAGATGTCCTGCGCGCCGAAGCGGATGCGCAGCTTGTCCCCGTCCACCAGCGTCTGCACGCTGCGGAGGTCGGTGAACGGCGGCAGGACGACGACCTCCGCGTTGTCGTAGTCCTTGTCGTTCAGGGCGAAGGCCAGCTTCTGGACGAGCGCGATCGCCTCGAAGTGGTTGTTGTTCATCTTCCAGTTGCCCGCGATGAGCGGCTGGCGCTTGGTCATCCTTGACTCACTTCACAATCGTGGGAGAGGGCTTGCGTGTGCGCCACCGCCGGGCGGAGGCGCGGGTCGACACTCCGCTCAGGCCAGAGCGTCGATACCGGGGAGGTCCTTGCCCTCCAGGTACTCCAGGCTGGCACCGCCGCCGGTGGAGATGTGACCGAAGGCCGCCTCGTCGAAGCCCAGGGAGCGCACGGCCGCGGCGGAGTCACCGCCGCCGACGACGGTGAAGGCGTCGGAGTCGATGAGGGCCTGGGCCAGGGCGCGCGTGCCGCCCGCGTAGGGGGCCATCTCGAACACGCCCATCGGGCCGTTCCAGAACACGGTCCGGGCGTCGGCCAGCTTCTCGGCGAACAGCTCCTGGCTCTTCGGGCCGATGTCCAGTCCCATCCGGTCGGCCGGGATGGCGTCGACGTTCACGGCGGCGTGCGGGGCGTCGGCGGCGAACTTCTCGGCGGCGACGACGTCCACGGGCAGGACGATCTCCACGCCCTCGCGCTCGGCGCGCTCCAGGTACCCGCGCACCGTGTCGAGCTGGTCGTTCTCCAGGAGGCTGGAGCCGACCTCGTACCCCTTGGCCTTGAGGAAGGTGAACACCATGCCGCCCCCGATCAACAGGCGGTCGGCGGTGCCCAGGAGGTTGTCGATCACGGCGAGCTTGTCGGAGACCTTGGAGCCGCCCAGCGCCACCACGTAGGGGCGCTCGGGGTCCTCGGTGAGCCGCTTGAGCACCTCGACCTCGGTCAGCACCAGGCCACCGACGGCGTGCGGAAGCTTGCCGGGCAGGTCGTAGACACTGGCGTGCCTGCGGTGCACGGCGCCGAAGGCGTCACCCACGTACAGGTCCGCGAGCTGGGCGAAGCGGTCCGCGAGCTCGCCGCGCTCGGTCTCGTCCTTGCTGGTCTCGCCGGGCTCGAAACGCACGTTCTCCAGCAGCGCGACCTCTCCGTCCGCAAGGGCGGCGGAGGTGGCGCGGGCGGACTCACCGGCGGTGTCGGCGGCGAAGGCGACCTCGGTGCCGAGCAGCTCACCGAGGCGGGCGGCGACGGGGCGCAGGGAGTACCGGGGGTCCGGGGCGCCCTTGGGGCGGCCCAGGTGGGCGGCGACGATGACGCGCGCGCCGCGCTCTCGAAGCTTCTCGATGGTCGGCAGGGCCGCGCGGATGCGCCCGTCGTCGGTGATGCGGTCACCGTCCAGGGGCACGTTCAGGTCGGCCCGGACGAACACGCGCTTGCCGGAGACGTCAAGGTCGTCGATCGTCCGCATACTGGTCTCCTCGTTGGGGTGTCGAAGTCTGGGAGGGGCGCGCACGCGACGGCACCCCCACCGCGCGGAGGCGGAAGGGGTGCCGGGTCACGCGTGCGCTGCCACGGGTCGGGACCCGTGGGTCACAGGTTGGAGCCGACCAGCTTGGCCAGGTCGACCAGGCGGTTGGAGTAGCCCCACTCGTTGTCGTACCAGCCCAGGATCTTGACCTGGTTGCCGGAGACCATGGTCATCCCGGCGTCCAGGGTGCAGGAGGGCGAGGTGCCGACGATGTCGGAGGAGACGATCTCGTCCTCGGTGTAGACCAGGACGTTCTTGAGCGGGCCCTCGGCCGCGGCCTTGAACGCGGCGTTGACCTCGTCCTTGGTGACCTCACGGTCCACGGTGACGACCAGGTCGGTGGCGGAGCCGTCCGGCACGGGGACGCGCATGGCCATGCCGTCCAGCTTGCCCGCGAGCTCGGGGATGACCAGGGCGGTGGCCTTGGCCGCACCCGTGCTGGTCGGGATGATGTTCTGCGCGGCGGCGCGGGCGCGACGCAGGTCCTTGTGCGGGAAGTCCAGGATGACCTGGTCGTTCGTGTACGCGTGGACCGTGGTCATGAAGCCCTGCTGGATGCCGAAGGCGTCCTTGAGGACCTTCGCCATGGGCGCCACGCAGTTGGTGGTGCACGAGGCGTTGGAGATGATGTCGTGGTTGGCGGCGTCGTACTTGTCGTCGTTGACGCCCATCACGACGGTGATGTCCTCGCCCTTGGCCGGGGCGGAGATGATGACCTTCTTGGCGCCGGCGCTGATGTGCTTGCGGGCGTCCTCGGCCTTGGTGAAGATACCGGTGGACTCGACAACGACGTCGACGTTGAGCTCGCCCCAGGGCAGCTGGGCCGGGTCGCGCTGGGCGAGGACCTTGATGGTCTTGTCGCCGACGCGGATGAAGTCGTCACCGACCTCGACGTCGCCGTCCAGGGTGCCCAGCACCGTGTCGTACTTGAGCAGGTGCGCGAGCGTCTTGGTGTCGGTGAGGTCGTTGACCGCGACGATTTCGATGTCGCTGCCGCCGGCGGCGACCGCGCGCCAGAAGTTGCGGCCGATCCGACCGAAGCCGTTGACGCCTACACGGATGGTCACGGAACCAATCTCCTCATATGTCGCACAGCAGTTTCACCCGAGCGTGTGGCTGTTCCCGGAGCGCCGGACTGGTACGGCCGACGCGACCGTGTTGAACAGCGTGAACGCGTAACAGGTGTTCACAAAGAGCCTAGCGGAGTGTCGGTGGGGAGCCGTTCTCACCCCCGCCCGGCGACCCCTCGCCCCCTCGCGGATTCGCGACCATCCTGACACCGTGAAGCGGAGAGGTCTATACCATTTTCGGAAGTTATCCGGGAGTTTTCCCAGTTAACAAAGCCGAACATCGGTGTCACGGTCGTGTTCCGGCGCGGTCGCGCCCGCAGAGCGGTCAGGGCACGAGCATGTCGGGAGTGAGGTTCGCCTCTGTTCCCTCGATGCCCAGGTCACTGGCCCGCTTGTCGGCCATCGCCAGCAGCCTGCGGATACGCCCGGCGATGGCGTCCTTGGTCAGCGGCGGGACCGAGAGCTGACCCAGCTCCTCCAGGGACGCCTGCTTGTGGGCCAGGCGCAGCTGCCCGGCGGCCACCAGGTGCTTGGGGGCTTCCTCCCCCAGGATCTCCAGGGCCCGCTCGACCCGCGCCCCCGCCGCGACCGCGGCCCGGGCGCTGCGCCGCAGGTTGGCGTCGTCGAAGTTGGCGAGCCGGTTCGCGGTGGCCCGCACCTCCCGGCGCATCCGGCGCTCCTCCCAGGCCAGGACGCTCTGGTGGGCTCCCAACAGGGTCAGCAACGCGCCGATGGAGTCGCCGTCGCGCACCACCACCCGGTCCACGCCGCGCACCTCGCGGGCCTTGGCGTGCACCTTCAGGCGCCGGGCCGCACCGACCAGGGCCAGCGCGGCCTCCGGGCCGGGGCAGGTGACCTCCAGGGACATGGAACGGCCCGGTTCCGTCAGGGAGCCGTGCGCGATGAAGGCACCGCGCCAGGCGGACTCGGAGTCGCAGGCCCCGCCCGCCACCACGTGGCGGGGCAGGCCGCGCACGGGGCGCCCGTTGTTGTCGACCAGGCCGGTCTGGCGGGCCAGGGACTCGCCGTCCTTGATCACCCGCACCACGTACCGGTTGCCCTTGCGCAGTCCGCTCGGGGAGAGCACCACCACCTCGGACTCGTGTCCGAAGACCTCCGAGATGTCCTTGCGCAGCCTCCGCGCGGCCGCGCCCGTGTCGAGCTCGGCCTCGATCACGATCCGGCCGCCCACGAGGTGCAGACCACCGGTGAACCGCAGGATGGTGGACACCTCCGCCTTGCGGCAGCATGGCTTGAGGATCGCCAGTCGGCTCAGCTCATCCTTCACCACGCCGGTCATCGCCATCGCCGCGATCCTCCCCTTGAACTGGCAGAACACCGGCACCGCACACCAGGGCACCGGGTGCCGCCACGGGCTGTTCCCTGGGCGGCTTTCTCGGTGCAGACTACGTGACGCGCGCCTTTACGCCGACCCCCGCACGGCGTGTCGCGATTCCTCAAGCCCAGCTCACAGGCGGCGTGTCGCCCTTCGTGTCGGTGTGCGGTCAATTGCTCCCCGACCCCGGGGAGGGGTCCAGGAGGGACTCCAGGTGGTCCCTCAACACGATGGCGTGGTTGTGCTCGGTGTCCCTGGCCGCGTACAGGAGCGTGATGGGTCCCTCACGGGCCGCTTCGAGGAGGGGGTCGAGGACCTCCGGGCGGCGCTCCAGTTCGGCCCGGTAGCGGCGCGCGAACTCGTCGAAGCGGCTCGGGTCGTGCCCGAACCAGGTGCGGAGCGTGGGACTGGGTGCGGCGTCCTTGACCCACTCGTCCCCGTCGACCGCGCTCTTGCTCACGCCTCGGGGCCAGAGCCGGTCCACCAGGAACCGGGGCCCGGGCGGGGGTTCCTCCCCCTGCCCGGGGTGCTTCTCGGCGCGGACCTCGTCGTAGACGCGTTCCAGGTGGATGCGGTGATCAGCCATGAACCCACCCTTCCCCGACCCTGGTCACGGGCACCCCAGCCCGGCACCAACACCGGGAAGGCGGGTTCAGTCCTCCAGGACGTGCTCCAGGGCGGCGGCCAGTTTGTCCGCGTCATGGCGCGGGGTCCCGTCCCCCCGGCTCAGGTCGGCCAGTTCGAGCCGCCCGCCGAGCTGGTTGGTGACGGACAGGAGCGGCCCGACCTCGTCCACCGTGCCGGAGTCGGCCAGCACCACGTCCACCCCCAGCTTGGGCGCGTGCTCGTGGAGCACCTCGAGGTAGGTCTCGGGGCGGAAGTCGTCGGTCTCCCCCTGCTGGGGCGACAGGTTCAACACCACCAGCCGCTTCGCCCGCGTGGTGACCAGGGCGTGGGCCAGCTCCGGGACCAGCAGGTGCGGCAGCACGCTCGTGAACCAGGAACCCGGGCCGAAGACCACCCAGTCGGCCTCCCGCACGGCCTTGACCGCCTGCGGGCTGGCCGGGGGGTCCTCGGGGATCAGCGAGATGGAACGTACGCGGCCGCTGGTGCTCGCGCACGCCACCTGTCCGCGCACCGTGGTGAGCGCCTCCGGTTTCTCCGGATCGATCCCGGACACCTCCGCCGAGATCTCCAACGGCACCGACGACATCGGCAGGACCCGGCCGTGGGCGCCCAGCAGCTGTCCCACCCAGTCCAGTCCGGCCACCGAGTCACCGAGCAGTTCCCACAGGGCGACGATCAGCAGGTTGCCGACCGCGTGACCGTGCAGGTCCCCCTCCGAGCGGAACCGGTGCTGGAGCACCTGGCTCCAGGTGTGGCCCCACTCGTCGTCCCCGCAGAGCGCGGCCAGGGCCATCCTGAGGTCACCGGGCGGCAGCACGCCCAGTTCCTCGCGCAGTCGGCCGCTGGAGCCGCCGTCGTCGGCGACCGTCACGATCGCGGTGACGTCCGTGGTCACCCTGCGCAGCGCCGACAGTGAGGCGTGCAGGCCGTGCCCGCCCCCCAGCGCGACCACCCGGGGTGGCCGTGAGGCGTCGTCCCCGTCCGGAGCGGTGCTGTTCGACATGCCTTTGGCCTGCCCCCTCGTCCCGTGTCCGGTGGACGCGTCGGCCCGCCCCGGAAGGGGCGAGCGAACGGCCGACCCACGCCCCCGGCCCGCCGTGTCCCGGTCCCTTGGCGGACCGGCACCAACAATGACCGGGCCAATGTAAGGGAAGACGCCATTATTGGCGATTCGGTTCACCCACGGGCCTGGCGCGTGTCCGCGAGCACCAGGATGTCAGAGGTACGGGCGATCGGCCGTGAGCGTCACGGGGCCGTCACACCAGTGCGGCGAACCGTCTCCGGCGGCCCCGGGGGACACGAGTCCCCCGGGGTGGGTCCGGTGCGTTCACCACCAGGTCACGGACGTCCGGGCGACCGTGCCGCCGCCGACCCCGTGCTCGCCGGAACGCGCGTCACTCCCGGCCCACGTCCCGGTGGACCACGTGCACGTCCACGCCCTGTGCCCGCAGCCGCTCACCGAACTGCTCCGCCATGGCCACACTGCGGTGCTTGCCGCCGGTACAGCCCACCGCCAGCGTCATGTAGTGCTTGCCCTCGCGCTGGTACCCGGCGATGGTCAGCTTCAGGACCTCCGAGTACGCCTCCAGCATCTCCTTGGCGCCGTCCTGGGAGAGCACGTAGTCCCGGACCGGCTCGTCACGGCCGTTCATCGGCCGCAGGTCCGGCACCCAGTGCGGGTTGGGCAGGAACCGGCAGTCCAGGACCAGGTCGGCGTCGACCGGCAGGCCGTGCTTGAACCCGAAGGAGACCACGTTGGCGCGCGGGCGCACCTCGTCGCTCTCCCCGAAGAACCCGATCACCCGCGCCTTGAGCTGGTGCACGTTGAGCTGGGAGGTGTCGATGACCAGGTCGGCCTCGCCACGGATCGCGCGCAGCGTCTCCCGCTCACGGTCGATGCCGTCGGTCAGGCGACCGTCACCCTGGAGGGGGTGGGGGCGGCGGACCCCCTCGAAGCGGCGCACCAGGGCGTCGTCACCCGCCTCCAGGTACAGCACCCGCGCGGTGATGTCGCGCTTGCGCAGTTCCTCCACCGTGGACAGCAGGTCCTCCGTGAAGGCGAGTGAACGCACGTCCACCACCACCGCCACCCGGGGAACCGCCCCGTGGGTGCGGCCCGCGAGCTCGATCATCGTGGGCAGCAGCCCGGGTGGCAGGTTGTCCACCACGAACCAGTCCAGGTCCTCCAGGGCCCTGGCCGCCGTACTCCGACCCGCACCGGACATCCCGGTGACGATGACCACGTCCGGCGGTAGCTCCCCGCCCAGTTCGACCGTCATGTGTCTCCTCCCCCGTCTGTGCCTTGCCTTGCCGTCGCCCCGTCACCCTCCGCGTCCCTCCGGCCGGGGCCACCGGACAGATGTGCGTGCACGGACTCGGCCAGTTTGGGGCCGATCCCGGGTACCGCCGCGATCTCCTCGGTACTCGCCGAGGCGAGTCTGCGCACCGAACCGAACTCCTTGATGAGGGCGGTCCTGCGCGCCGGACCCAGACCCGGCAGTTCGTCCAGGCTGCTCCCGGTGAGCGCCTTGGCGCGCTTCTGCCGGTGGTACTGGATGGCGAATCGGTGGGCCTCGTCGCGGACCCGCTGGAGGAGGTAGAGGCCCTCGCCCGCGCGCGGAAGGATCACCGGATCCTCGTCGTCGGGCAGCCACACCTCCTCCAGGCGCTTGGCCAGACCGCAGACGGCCACGTCCTCGATGCCGAGTTCGTCCAACGCGCGCCGCGCCGCCTCCGCCTGCGGGCGGGCGCCGTCCACCACCACCAGGTTAGGCGGATAGGCGAACTTGCCGGGCGCGGGCTCCTCGGAGGTGCCGCTCCCGCCCGTGAGCCCGTGCCCGTCGGTGTCCGCGTGGTCGTCGGTACCGCCCATGCGGGCCACCTCACCGGCGCGCGCGCTCTCCTCCAGGTAGCGGCGGAACCGGCGCCTGACCACCTCGTACATGGCGGCCACGTCGTGCTGCTCCGCTCCTCCGGCCCCGCTGCCGCGCACGGAGAACCTCCGGTACTCGGACTTGCGGGCCAGGCCGTCCTCGAAGACCACCATCGAGGCCACCACGTGCTCGCCCTGGAGGTTGGAGATGTCGAAGCACTCGATGCGCAGCGGCGCCTCGGGCAGGTCCAGTGCCTCCTGGATCTCGTTCAGGGCGCGGCCCCGGGTGCTGAGGTCCCCGGCGCGGTGCGTCTTGTGCCGGGCCAGTGCCTCGCGGGCGTTCTTGTCCACGGTCTCCATGAGGGACTTCTTGTCGCCGCGCTGGGGCACGCGCAGGTCCACCACCGCGCCCCGGTGCTCGGCCAGCCAGCTCGCCACGGCGTCGGGGTCGTCCGGCTCGTGGGAGACCAGGACCTCGCGCGGGATCGACGTGCCGGTGCCCTCGGTCTCCTCGGACCCGTCCAGGGAGCCGTAGAGCTGGCGCAGGAAGTTCTGCATGAGCTCCCCGGGGCTGGCGTCGGTCACCTTGTCCACCACGTAGCCGCGCTGACCGCGGATCCGGCCGCCCCGCACGTGGAAGATCTGGACCGCCGCCTCCAGCGGGTCGTCGGACATGGCGATGACGTCGCAGTCGGTGGAGTCGGGCAGGACCACGGCCTGCTTCTCCAGGGCGGCGCGCAGGGCCTCGATGTCGTCGCGGATCCGTGCGGCCCGTTCGTACTCCATCTCCCGGGCCGCCTCGGTCATCCGCGCCTCCAGCTGACGAATGAAGCGCCCGGTGTCCCCGGCCAGGAACGAACAGAAGTCCTCCGCCAGTTCGCGGTGCTCCTCGGGGCTGGCCCGGCCCACGCAGGGCGCCACGCACTTGCCGATGTAACCGAGGAGGCAGGGGCGGCCGCTGTTGCGCGCGCCCCGGAACACCCCCGGCGAGCAGGTGCGCACGGGGAAGACCCGCAGCAGCAGGTCGACGGTCTCGCGGATCGCCCAGGCGTGCGAGTAGGGGCCGAAGTAGCGCACGCCACGGCGCTTGGCGCCCCGCATCACCTGGACTCGGGGGAACTCCTCGTTGAGGGTCACCGCCAGGTAGGGGTAGCTCTTGTCGTCGCGGTACTTGACGTTGAAGCGCGGGTCGTACTGCTTGATCCAGGAGTACTCCAGCTGGAGGGCCTCGACCTCGGTGCCGACGATCGTCCAGTCGACGTCGGCGGCGGTGGAGACCATCTGCTGGGTACGGGGGTGCAGTCCGGCGAAGTCCCGGAAGTAGGAGGACAGCCTCGACCGCAGGTTCTTGGCCTTGCCCACGTAGATGACCCGGCCGGAGGCGTCCCGGAATCGGTAGACGCCCGGCTCGGTCGGGATGGACCCGGGGGCGGGGCGCAGGTGAGGAGTCGCAGCCATACCCCCATTCTGGTCGCTCCCGGGGACAGACGGCCACCGGTCCGCGCGACGCGCCCCCGTGGAGCGGGTCACTCCGGAGGAATCAGTACAAGCAAACGTCACGATTGGATATCTGCATGGTCTAGGTTGGGCGGGTACAGCTGAACTTCCCGACATGAACGACAAGGGGGCGCTTCGACGTGTCCGTCTCCCAGTGGATCGCGATCGGCATCGCCGTCTCGGTCTCGATGGCCCTGGTCTTCATCCTCCAGTGGCTGCTCAACCACAAGTTGGGCAAGGTCTGGCCGATGGCCCGCTACGTGGTCGCGCGTTCGGCGGTCACCGCGTACACCGCCGCGGCGGTCGCCGGGGCCAACCTCGCGCTCCCCAGTCGGGGGGACGTGGCCTGGAGCACCTTCCAGACCATCGACCACGCGATGACGATCCTGATGATCGGCACCCTGACCGCGCTCGGGATCAGCCTGGCCTACGCGGCCACCGACATGGTGCTGGAGCGCCTCTCCGCGCGCAACGGCGACGCCGACCGCCGGGCCCGCCGACTCCAGACCCAGGTACGGCTGCTGCGCAGGGTCATCACCTCGGTCATCGTGGTCCTGGCCATCGCCTCCATCCTCTTCACCTTCCCCGAGGTCCAGGCGCTCGGCGCCGGGCTCCTGGCCTCCGCCGGTGTCATCGGTATCGTCGCCGGTGTCGCGGCCCAGTCGACCCTCGGAAACCTGTTCGCGGGACTCCAGCTGGCCTTCAGCGACGCCCTGCGCATCGGGGACGTCGTCGTGGTCGAGGGCGAGTGGGGCCGGGTCGAGGAGCTCAGCCTGGTCAACGTCACCATCAAGATCTGGGACGAGCGCCGACTGGTCGTCCCGGTCGCCAACTTCACCACCACCAGCTTCGAGAACTGGACCAAGGCCGGGACCAACATCACCGCCAAGGTCCAGCTCCCCCTCGACTGGGAGGTGCCCATCGCGGACCTGCGCGAGGAGACCGGGCGGCTGATCACCGCCAGCAGGTTCTGGGACGGGCGCAGCTGGTCCTGCCAGGTCGTGGACATCACCGACTCCGGTGAGGTCATGGTCCGGGTGGTGGCCACCGCCTCCGACACCGGCAACCAGTGGAACATCGCGTGCGAGATCCGCGAGCACCTGGTCACCTGGTTGGCCACCAACTACCCCGAGTCCCTGCCGCGCAACCGCACGGAGTTCATCAGCGCCGGGGACGACGAGTCCGACTACGCGGCGCGGTTCCCGACCTCGGCGTTCCGCCGGGCCTCTCCCGCCCCGGTCGCGGCCCACGACGACAGCGAGGGTTCGGCGCAGTCGGGCAACCCCGAAGAGGTCTGACGCCCCGTACCCCGCCCCGTACGCACGCGGAGCCCCACCGAGAGTTCGGTGGGGCTCCGTCGTGCGTGGGCCGGGTCAGTCGAGGATGATGTCGGTCCCGTCGATGGTGACGGTGAACTTCTCCAAGGGCTCCTCCGCCGGGCCCGTGACGACCTCGCCGGAGACGATGTCGAACTCGCTCCCGTGGCAGAGGCAACGGATGACCTCGTCCTCGACCTCCTGGACCGTGCAGCCGCCGTGGGTGCAGGCGGCGCTGAAGGCCCGGTACTCGCCCTCCTCGGGCTGGGTCACCACCAGCTTGCTGTGGCTGAAGACCGCCCCGCCGCCCTCCGGAACGTCCGTGGTCTGACCGACCACGTGGCCCCGGCGCACCTCCTGGGGGTCCGGGGGCTGACCGCAGGCGCTCACGGCGGTCACGGCGGCCGCCGCCCCCGCCGTTCCGAGCAGACGACGCCTGCTCACCCCGCACCCGCATGTCCTCGTTCCAGCCACGACCGACCGCTCCTCACCTGCGCCTGAATTCCACTACGAATCGTAGTAGGTCGGCTCGGGTGCCCCGCACCGGCCCCTGCTCGCGCGGTCGGCGGTCCTCCCCCGCCGCAGGCTTCCCAGGGCCGAGGAGAACCGGTCGGTGCCCTCAGCCAGTCGACCGAACGGAGGGGGCGCACACCGGTGACCTACGGCGGTCACGCCCTGAACTCCAGGCAGAAGGGGTGACCGGCCGGGTCGGCGTAGACCCGGTACAGGTTCTCGGGCCGCTCCTCGGACACGGCGAGCAGACGCGCGCCCAACTCCAGCACCCGGGCGTGGGCCGCCCCGATGTCCTCGACCATGATCTCGAAGTGCATCTGTTGGGGGCGCTCGGGATCCGGCCAGGCCGGGGCCCGGTGGTCCTCCACCCGTTGGAAGTCGATCACGGGCCGGGTCCCGTCACCGATCCCCGCCCAGTCGCGGTCACGCCTGGTGACCGGGAGCCCCAGGAGTTCGGAGTAGAAGTCGGCCAGGGCCCCGGGATCGGGGCAGTCGACGGTCACGGCGCGCAGTCGTCCAAGCATGGGGACAGCCTGTCAGACGGGAAGGGGACGGCCCCGCCTTGACGGCACCGAGAGTCGTGTCCGCGTTCCCCACTCCACCCCCACCCGAGTCGATCACCTCAAGGAATCGCCATGACCACCACCGAGACCGTAACGGCCGAGCTCACCACCAACCACGGCGTGATCAGGTGGAACTGCTGCCCGACCACGCACCCGTGACTGTCGCGAACTCCGTGGAGTTGGCGGAGAGCGCAAGGGAGAACGCGTCGCCCCGAGGACCGGGCAGCGATGGCAGGGCCCGCGCGTGGGCCGTTCGCGGGCCGTCGGGAGGGGCGGCGTCTCCCGTGGCCCACAGAGCCGGAGCACGAAGACCGGCGCTCACACTGGGACCCGTTCCCGCACACGACACGGCGCCCGCACGGAGACCGTGCGGGCGCCGGAACGCGGGTCAGAGCATCTTGGCGAGGAACTGACCGGTGTAGGACTCCGCGACCGCGGCGACCTCCTCCGGGGTGCCCTCGGCCACGAGCGTGCCACCGCCGGAACCGCCCTCGGGTCCCATGTCGATGACGTGGTCGGCCGTCTTGATCACGTCGAGGTTGTGCTCGATGACGATCACCGTGTTCCCGGTGTCGGTCAGCCGGTTGAGGACCCCCAGCAGCTTGCGGATGTCCTCGAAGTGCAGACCGGTGGTGGGCTCGTCGAGCACGTACACGGTGCGGCCGGTGGACCGGCGCTGGAGCTCGGCGGCGAGCTTCACGCGCTGGGCCTCGCCGCCGGAGAGCGTCGTGGCGGGCTGGCCCAGGCGCACGTAGCCCAGACCGACGTCGGCCAGCGTCTGGAGGTGGCGGCGGATCGCGTTGACCGGCTCGAAGAACTCCAGGGCCTCCGCGATCGGCATGTCCAGCACCTCGGCGATGTTCTTGCCCTTGTACTTCACCTGGAGGGTCTCGCGGTTGTACCGCGCCCCGTGGCAGACCTCGCAGGGCACGTACACGTCCGGCAGGAACTGCATCTCGATCCGGAGCGTGCCGTCGCCGGAGCAGGCCTCGCAGCGGCCGCCCTTGACGTTGAACGAGAACCGGCCGGGCTGGTAACCGCGCGTCTTGGCGTCGGTGGTCTGCGCGAACAGTTTGCGCACGTGGTCGAAGACCCCGGAGTAGGTGGCCGGGTTGGAGCGCGGCGTGCGACCGATCGGACTCTGGTCGACGTGCACCACCTTGTCGACCTTGTTCATCCCGTTCACCCGCAGGTGGCGGCCGGGCACGTCGCGCGCCCCGTTGAGCTCCTTGGCCAGGGCCTTGTACAGGATCTCGTTGACCAGGGTGGACTTGCCCGAGCCGGACACACCGGTGACCGCCGTGAACACGCCCAGCGGGAACGAAACGTCGATGCCGTGCAGGTTGTTCTCCCGCGCACCCCGGACCACGAGCTCGTGCCCCCTGGTCAGCGGGCGCCGCTCGGACGGGAGCTCGATCGCGCGCCGACCGGCCAGGTAGTCGCCGGTCAGCGAGTCGGACGAGGTGAGCAGCTCGTCCACGATGCCCGTGACCACCACGTGCCCGCCGTGCTCGCCCGCGCCGGGACCGATGTCCACGACCCAGTCGGCGGCGCGGATGGTGTCCTCGTCGTGCTCGACCACGATGAGCGTGTTGCCGATGTCGCGCAGTCTCTGGAGGGTCTCCAGCAGGCGGGCGTTGTCGCGCTGGTGCAGGCCGATGGAGGGCTCGTCCAGGACATACAGAACGCCCACCAGACCGGACCCGATCTGGGTGGCCAGCCGGATGCGCTGGGCCTCGCCGCCGGAGAGCGACCCGGAGGAGCGGGCCAGGCTCAGGTAGTCCAGCCCCACGTCCAGCAGGAAGCCCAGCCGGGCGTTGATCTCCTTGAGCACCTGCGCGGCGATGACCATGTCACGGTCGGAGAGCCGGAGCCCGGCCAGGAAGGCGGCGCTCTCGCCGAGCGCCATGGAGGCGACGTCCGCGATCGACTTACCGCCGACCGTCACGGCGAGGACGACCGGCTTGAGCCGGGTGCCGTCACAGGTGGGGCACGGCACCGAGCGCATGTAGCCCTCGAGGCGCTCGCGGGTGTGGTCGCTCTCCACCTCGGAGTGGCGGCGCTTCACCCAGGGGATCACGCCCTCGAACTCCGTGTAGTAGGAGCGGTTGCGCCCGTACCGGTTCCGGTAGCTGACGTGGACCTGGGTGTCGTGGCCCTCCAGGATCGCCTTGCGCGCGCGGCGCGGCAGCCGCTCCCAGGAGGTGTCGGTGTCGAACCCCACGGCCTCGCCCAGCGCCTTGAGGATGCGTTCCCAGTAGCCGCCGTTGGGCCCGCCCGACCAGGGCGCGATGGCCCCCTCGGCCAGGGTCTTCTCCGGGTCGGGGACCAGCAGGTCCGCGTCGACCTCCATGCGGGTGCCCAGGCCGGAGCAGTCGGGGCAGGCGCCGTAGGGCGCGTTGAAGGAGAAGGAGCGCGGTTCGAGCTGCTCGAAGGAGAGGTCGTCGTAGGGGCAGTAGAGGTGCTCGGAGAAGACCTTCTCCCGCTCGGGGTCGTCGCTCTCCAGGTCCACGAAGTCCAGGACGATGGTGCCGCCGGCCAGCTTGAGCGCGGTCTCCACCGAGTCGGTGAGCCGCCCGTTCGCGCCGGGCTTGACGGCGAGGCGGTCCACGACCACGGCGATGTCGTGCTTGTCGTAGCGGCCGAGCTTGGGCGCCTCGTCCAACCGGACCGCCTGGCCGTCGACGACGGCGCGCGTGTAGCCCTTGGACTGGAGGTCCTTGAAGAGTTCGACGTACTCGCCCTTGCGGCCGCGCACGACCGGGGCGAGCACCTGGAAGCGGGTGCCCTCGGTCATCTCCATGACCCGGTCGACGATCTGCTGCGGCGTCTGCCGGGCGATCTCGCGGTGGCACTCCGGACAGTGCGGAACGCCCACGCGGGCCCAGAGCAGGCGCAGGTAGTCGTAGACCTCGGTGATGGTGCCGACCGTGGACCGCGGGTTGCGGCTGGTCGACTTCTGGTCGATCGAGACCGCCGGGGACAGCCCCTCGATGAAGTCGACGTCGGGCTTGTCCATCTGACCCAGGAACTGGCGGGCGTACGCGGAGAGGGACTCGACGTAGCGGCGCTGGCCCTCGGCGAAGATCGTGTCGAAGGCGAGCGAGGACTTGCCCGAACCGGACAGGCCGGTGAACACGATCATGGAGTCGCGCGGCAGGTCCAGCGACACGTCCTTGAGGTTGTGCTCCCGTGCTCCACGGACCACGAGTTGTTCGACCATCGAGTGAGACATCCTTCGGCTCTGACGCACAGGACGCGGACCACGTCGAAGTGACGTCGGTGGACCCGTGTATGGCTTCGCGTTGAGGCGGTCGCGGACCCCCGCAGGGCCGCCGCGGCTCCGGAACCGGGCCGCTCAGGGGATGTCGGGGAATGGTGACGCGACACCCCGTCCGACCACAGTAACGATCACCCGGGGCGGTTTCTTCCGCCACGCGAAAATGGTGGTGCCCCGACGCGTGTGCGTCGGGACACCACCACTATAAACGAACAACCGTTCGAACGAGGTGGGTTTCCGCGGTTGCCCGGAGCGGACTCCGGAAACGTCCGGGAACGGGGCGGTTCGGGGTCAGGAGCGGTCGGCCGTGGCGTCCTCGTCCTTGCCCTCGACCTCGGCCTCGCGGCGCTGGTCGACGCCGGACTTGATCAGACTGCCGACGATGGTGATGGTCATGATGCCCAGGATCACGGTGAGCGAGGTGCCGATGCCGATGTCGATGACGTGCACGCCGTTCTCGTGGAGCGCGTGCAGGATCATCTTCACGCCGATGAACACCATGATCGCGGACAGGCCCCAGCTGATGTAGGCCAGGCGGTCCATCAGTCCGGCCAGCAGGAAGTACAGCTGGCGCAGGCCCATGAGGGCGAAGGCGTTGGCGGTGAAGACGATGTAGGCGTCCTGCGTCAGGCCGAAGATGGCCGGGATGGAGTCGACGGCGAAGACGAGGTCGATGACGCCGATCGCGACGATCACCAGCAGCATCGGGGTCACGTGACGGCGGCCGTCGAGCTTCACGGTCAGCTTGGCGCCGTGGTAGTCCTTGGTCACCGGCCAGAAGCGCTTCACCAGGCGCACGACGGGCGTCTGCGTGAAGTCCTTGTCCTCCTCGTCGCCCTTCACGTGGTCACGGACGATCTTGTAACCGGTGTAGATGAGGAAGACGCCGAAGAGGTAGAAGACCTCGCTCCAGGCGTTGATGACCTGCGCGCCCAGCACGATGAAGAAGCCGCGCATGACGATCGCGATGACGATGCCGACGAGCAGGACCTCGTGCTGGTACTTCTTCGGGACCGCGAACGCGGTCATCAGAAGGTAGAACACGAAGAGGTTGTCGATGCTCAGGCTCTTCTCGGTGACGAACCCGGCGAAGTACTCGGCGCCCGACGTCGGGCTGCCGAAGTACATGACCCCGAAGCCGAACACGATGGCGATGCCGATGTAGAAGACGGCCCACCAGGAGGCCTGCTTGATCCCGAACTCCTTGGGACCCTTGGTCTTGCTCCACGGGTGGTCGACGATCACCAGGTCCAGGGCGAGGATCAGCACCATGGCCGCGATGGTGGCGGCCCAGACCCACAAAGGAACGTTCACTGACGGATTCTCCTCCGGTCGGTGCGCGCGAGCAGTTTGCACGCACAGCAGATAACCGGAGGTCTCTCCCGCTCACGTCCGAGGACGTGAACCGACGGAACCGGGAGCACGCCGTTGTACTCCGTGATGACGGCACCGCCGCGACAGGGATACTCCCCTCACGTGGTGAAGCAGGTGACGCAGGCGCGTAGAGCGCACCAGAACAGGTTACGCCATCCGAGCCGGTACTCAGCATGGCATCGAAATCCTCTCCGGGGAAGTCACCCACGCGGCGGTACGCACCCCTCCCCGGAGACACGTCTTTCACACCCGTCGGACATGCCGCGCCGCGACCGTCCGGGCCCGGGCGCGGCGTGTCCGGCCCACGGCCCGGATGGGGCGGACCGCCACGCTCACCAGCGCGCCACCGACTTGTACACCGAGCACGCCGCCTCCACCGCGTCCTCCTCCGAGGGCAGCCTGCGGGCGGCCTCCCGGGAACGGGTCCGCAGGTCGGCGGCGAGGTCGGGGTCGTCCAGGACCCGACCGACCGCCGACGCGAAGGCGGCCGGGTCGCCGGGCGGCACCATCAGGACCGTCCCCGAGTAGAGGTCGGGGATGCCGCCCACACGGGTGGAGACCACCGGCAGACCGGCCCGCAGCGCCTCCATGATGACCAGCGAGGGCCCCTCCCACTGGCTCGTGAGGCAGAACACGTCCGCCGCCGCCAGCAGGTCCGCCACGTCGGAGCGGTGCCCGAGCATGCGCACGTCCCCCCTCATCCCGGCGGCGGCGTCGTGCAGCTCACCCCACAGCGGGCCGTCCCCGGCGATGGCCACCACGGGTTCGGGTGTCCGGTCCGCGATCGCCGGCGCCGCCGCCAGCAGGGTGTCCAGTCCCTTCTGTTCCGCGAGCCGGGCCACCGTCAGCAGCAGCGGACGGTCGGGCTCCACCGCCAGGTCGGCCCGTGTCTCCGACCGCCCCCTCAGCGGCCTGCCCGTCTCCGGGGCGGCCACCACCGCCATCCGGGCGTCCTTCGCCCCCGCCGCCGCGAGTCTGCGCACGAGGTCACCGGAGACCCCCAGGACCACCTGCGCGCGATGGGCCACGATCCGCTCCAGCACCGGGTAGACCGCGCCCAGGACCCCGCCGACCACGGGCGGGGCGTTGTGCGCGGTGACCACCAGCGGCCGGGCCCCCGCCAGGGCGCACAGGGCCCCGGCCCGCAGTCCGTGCGCGTGCACCACGTCCGCCCCGCGCAGCAGCGCGTTCAACCGCAGCACCACCCCGGGGTCGCCCGGCGCGGGCGAGGGCCCGATCGGCACCGGGGAGAAGCGCATGCCCAGTGACGAGAACCCGAACTCCCGGTCGGCGGAGGGCGGTCCGACCACCGCCACCCGGAACCCCCGGCCCACCAGCCCCTCACCCAGTGAGCGCACGTGGCGTCCCACCCCGCCGCTGACCGTCCCCACGACCAACGCGATCCTGCCGTTCACCGTGACTCCCTCCCTCGTTGACGCATGTTCCGAGCACGGTCCACGACCGTGCGCAGCGCGGAGCGGTCCACCAGGACCGCCGCCCCGCCGAAGACCACCATCGCCGCGCACCCCGCCGCGACGGCGACGAGCACCGTCCAGCCGATCCCGTCTCCCAGGACCCGGACCAGCTCCGTGGCCACCCCCCGCCCGGCCAGCCACCCCGCGCAGCCGGCGACCAGCGCCGCCCACAGGGATCGGCCCAGCCCGGACAGCGCGCCGCCCCCGTGGACCCGCGCGATCCCCGCGCACAACAGGGCGGCGGCCAGGCTGAGTCCCGTGGTGCTCGCCGCGCCCAGCCCGGCGATGGACCATCCCGGTGGCAGCGACCACACCAGCCCCACTGCGCACGCCATCACCACCAGCCATCCCACGATCTGCGCGGTGGCGGCGGAGCGCCCGTGGTGGGACGCGTACAGCGCCCGGCTGAGCAGCGCCACCAGACCGAAACCCACCACCCCCGGGGCGTAGGTCAGCAGGGCCCGTTCCAGCGGTGCCGGTTCCACCTGCGCGAAGACCTCCGCCAGCGGTCCGGCCGCCGCCGCCAGGGCCGTCCCCACCCCCGCGGTGATCACCACGCAGGCCCGCGCGCTCCCCGACAGCAGACGGTCGAACCCGGCCCGGTCCCCCTCGGCGTCGGCCACCGCCAGCGCGGTGAAGGCACTGGTCGCGATGGGAACGGCGATCACCCCGTAGGGCAGGGTGAACAGTGCCCAGGCATAGCTGTAGAGCACGGAGGCGCCCGCTCCCCCGCCCCAGTTGGCGAGGGCGACCGACAGCAGCAGGCTCACCTGCATGGCCACCAGCGGCAGCAGGGAGGCCAGGGCCAGGGCGCGCACCCGCGCGCCCACGCCGGGAGGGAAGGTCACGCGGGGGCGCAGCCGCAGCCCGAGCCCCCAGCCGGGGCCGAGCACCGTGAGGAAGAGCGCCACCACCCCGGCGGTCGTGCCCAGGGAGAGCACGAGTTCGGCGGAGACCGGCAGGGCGCCGAGGTCCTGCCGGTGGTCGGCGCCCAGGGGCACGAACACCAGGTAGGCGGCGATGACGACGAGGCTGGACACCAGGGGCGCCAGCGCGGGGGCCAGGAACCGGCGGTGGGACTGGAGCACGCCGTAGAGCACCGCGGCGAGCCCGTAGAAGACGATCTGCGGCGCGAACACCACGAGCATGCGGGCGGCCAGACCGACCAGCGCGGCGTGGTCGCAGCCGACCCCCGCCCCCAGCAGCAGGGTCATCGCCGGAACCGAGACGAGCGCCAGCAGCGTGGCCAACGGCAGGGAGAGCAGCAGCACCCAGGTGACCAGCGCCGAGGCGGTGTGGCGGACCTGCTCGTGGTCGCCTCGCCGCACCGAGGCGGCCAGGACGGGGACGACCATGGCGGTCAGGGCGCCGCCGATGACGATCTCGAACAGCACAGCGGGGAGCTGGTTGGCGGTGACGTAGGCGGTGCCCAGGCAGGTGTCGCCCACGGTCTGGGAGAAGACGACGGTGCGGCCGAACCCGGCCAGGCGGGCGCCCACGGTGACCACCGCGATGAGCGCCGCCGCCGTGGCGACCCCGCGGGTCACCCCGGAGCCGGTGCGGCGGTGGAGCGCCGTGCGCGCGGCACGGGCTCCGCTCCGCCTCGGGCCGTGCTCCGCCCGGCTCCGTTCGGTGCGGGGGGCCCGGACGGGTGGTCGGCTGTGGGGCGCCCGGCCCCGTGGGAGCCGGAGTCCGCGCGTCCCCACCGGTCCAGCCGGTTCAACACGGGGACGCGCTCGATCACCTGGGAGAAGCTGGTGCGCTCGCTGGCCAGGGTCAGGCCGACCACGGCGCCGAGCAGGGCCAGGCGGACCGGTCGCGGCGCACGGGCGGCGGCGGCCACGCCCAGAGCGGCACCGAGAGCGTTGGCCCCGGCGTCACCGAGCATCGAGCGTTCGGCCAGCTCGTCGGGGAGCAGGGCGGCCGAGGCTCCCAGCACCGGGCCCAGCAGCGGCGCGGCCGGGGAGGCCAGCGCGGGTGCCGAGGCGAGCAGCGCGAACTTCACGGCCCGTCCGGGCCGGAGGTCGAAGAGGTTGACCAGGTTGGCGCTGGCCGCGATCAGGGCACCGTCCACCAGGGTGTCCAGCGGTCCCCGGCGCAGCAGGTACGCGGAGGCCAGCCCCGTGGCGCCGATCCCGGCCATCTTGACCGCGCCGGTGGTCACCTCACCGTGGGCCAACGCGCCCAGGTGTCCGCGCAGCCCCTTGGCCCGCGTGTTCCCGGCCAGGTCGTCGTAGGCGCCGAAGGCGGCCGAGGACGCGGCGGCCAGGGAGGCGGCGGCGCGCACGCGCGGGGTGAGGCCGGGGGCGAGCACGCAGGCGGCGCACACGCCCGAGGCCAGGGCCGGGCCCTCCTGGAGGGTGACGGTGCGGCCCCGGAAGTTGACGCGCCGCCAGGCCGGGGACCGGTCGCCGACCCGGTTGAGCACCGTGTAGGCGGAGCGGGCGGCCAGGGCGCCGAGGGCGGCGCCGGTCAGCCCGCGGACCACCTGGGAGGCGGCGGAGGTCCGGGCCGTGGCGGTCGTGCGCACGGGCCTCACTCTCCGCTCCGGGGCGCCTTGCGGCGGGCCTCGTCGTTGCCGGACCCCGCCGCCGCCTCGGCGTCGGTGTCCGCCTCGGTCTCGGCGGTCTCGACCGGCCCGGGCAGCGGGTCGGGCAGGAAGCCGACCACACCCTCACCGATGCCGTACGGGGAGCCGGAACCGCCGAGGGAGTCGGCCAGGGCGAGGACGGCGACCACATCACCGGTGGGTCGCCCGGCCACGTCCACCGTGGCATGGGTCCGTTCCTGGGCCCGTGCCTGGGCGATCACCCCGCCCGGACGGCCGGAGTCGGCTCCCCCGGCGAGGAGTGTGGGGCCGACCTGCTGGTGCAGGGCCGCGGTGAAGCTGGTCAGTGCGGTGTTGACGCGTTCCTGGTCCTCCTCGGGAGCGTTGGCGGCCGGGGCCACCACGACCACGGTGTCGGCCGACTCCGCCGGGGACCCCTCGACCGTGAGGAGCCCGCCCTCGGAGAAGGCGGACAGGACGGCGGCCGCGTCGTGGCCGGTGTCCCGGTCACCGTCGCCCTCACTCTGGCTCCGGCTCTCGGCCCCGTCCTCGGAGTCGTCGGTCCTCTCCTCGTCCCGGCCCTCGGAGTCCTCGGACCCGCCAGCGTCCTCGGAGCCCTCGGCGCCCTCCGTCTCCGTGTCGGCCTCGGACGGGACCGCCAGCGCGTGTCCGAGCGCTGTTCCGGCCTTGTCGTAGGGGTTGCCGGAGAGGTCACCGGGATCAGCGGCGGTCTGGAGGGCGAGTTCGTCCACGAAGGTGGCGCTGCCGCTGTCCAGGAACGCCTCCTCGAACAGCAGACGACCGACGACCGATCCGCCCGCCTCCTCCACGCGCCCGCCCAGGGACCGCACGACCTCCTCGTCGGCGCCGGGCGCCGCGACCAGGACCACCTCGCGGTCGAGCAGCCGGTCCTCCAGGACGTCGGCGGCGACGGCGTCGGTGAACTGGTCCGCCCCGATGTTGAGCTGTTCGGAGTCGTCGCGCTCGGCGCGCAGCTCCTCGCTCTGTCCGCGCAGGTCGGCGGTCTCGGACTGGAGGGTGTTGAGCAGGGGGTCCTGGAGCATCGTGGTGCCCAGGACGAGTCCGACGGTGAGCGCGAGGAACACCGCGACGATGGACACGAGGTGATAGCGGAAGTCGATCACGTGAACAGCCCCGTCATCCAGTAGACGAACGCGTCCCAGCGCGCCGCGAGAAAGGTGAGATAGACCTGCCCGGCCGGCGAGCTGTAGGCGGCGACCAGGATGGTGAGCAGGCACGCGGCCACCAGGCCGAGCAGTGCCCACGGAGAGATGCGGGAGCGGTAGAGGCGGCTCACGCCCTTGGCGTCCACCAGCTTCCCGCCGACCCGCAACCGGGTGAGGAAGGTGCTCGCCATGCCCGAGCGCCCCTTGTCGAGGAACTCCTCCAGGGTGGCGTGGGTGCCCACGGCGACGATGAGGCTGGCACCCGAGCCGTCCGCGAGCATCATCGCCACGTCCTCGCTGGTGCCGGTCGCCGGGAAGACGACCGCCTCGTGGCCCAGGTCGGTCAGGCGCTGGAGTCCGGGGGCGCGGCCGTCGCGGTAGGCGTGCACCACGAGTTCGGCACCGCTGGTCAGGGCCTGGTCGGAGACGGAGTCGAAGTCCCCGACGATGATGTCGGGCCGGTAGCCGGCCTCCATCACCGCGTCGGCTCCCCCGTCCACGGCGATGATGACCGGCCGGAACTCGCGGATGTAGGGCCGCAGGGCGACGATGTCCTCGCGGTAGTGGTAGCCGCGCACGACGATCAGGACGTGGCGCCCCTCCATGGAGGTGCCGATCACGGGGATGCCGATGCCGTCCAGCAGAAGGTCGCGCTCGCGCTGGAGATAGGCCATGGTGTTGGCGGCGAAGGCCTCCAGCTGCGTGGCGAGCCCGGCGCGGGCCTCGGCCATGGCGGCGGCCACGCTCTCCTTGTCCTGGCGCGTGCCCCGGGCGACGACCTCGCCTCCCCGGTAGAGGGTGGCGCCCTCCAGCCGCAGGCGTTCCCCGTCGTGGACGCGGGTCAGGACCTCGGGGTCGACGTCGTCCACCAAGGGGATCCCGGCCGCCACGATCATCTCGGGCCCCTGGTTGGGATAGCGTCCGCTGATACTGCGGGCGACGTTGATCACCGCCGAGACCCCGCAGCCCACCAGGGCCTCGGCACTGACCCGGTCCAGGTCGACGTGGTCGATCACGGCGATGTCGCCGGGTCGCAGCCGTTTGGTCAGGTTCTTGGTGCGGCGGTCCGAACGGACGGGCGCGACCAGCCCGAAGGGGACTTCCGCCCGCGAACGGCGGAATCGCATTGTGGCTCTGAGCGCATCCGATACCTTCATCGGTGGCATACTGTCAGAACTCGATCACGGTAAGTCACTACAGGCGACCGGACGGCGTTTTCTGGGCAAATCAACCCAGGGCGTGACGCCGGCGGTGCCCGCGCCCCTCGGGCACGGGCACCGCGAGGACGACCCCTCCGCGCCCCTGGTCAGCCAGCCGGGTAGGCGCGGTCCGGATCGGCGTTGTCCAGCAGCTCCTCCGCGTGCGCCCGACCCAGCTCGGAGTCCTCCAGTCCGGCGAGCATCCGCGAGAGCTCACGCACGCGCCCGTCCCGGTCCAGCCGGACCACGCCGCTCTCCGTCACCAGCCCCTCGGTGGACTTCTCCACCACCAGGTGCGCGTCCGCGAAGGCCGCGACCTGCGGCAGGTGCGTGACCACGATCACCTGGGCCAACCCGGCCAGGCGGGCCAGCCGTCGGCCGATCTCCACCGCGGCCTTGCCGCCGACACCGGCGTCCACCTCGTCGAACACGAAGGTCGGCACCGGGTCCGCCCCGGCGAAGACCACCTCGATCGCCAGCATGACCCGGGACAGCTCACCGCCCGAGGCGCCCTTGTGCAGGGCCAGCGGCGGCGAACTCGGGTGCGGGGCCAGCAGGATCTCGACCTCGTCGCGCCCGTGCTGCCCGAACTCCTCGCCCGTGGTGATGCGCACGCTCACCCGCGCGTGCGGCATCGCCAGCGCGGTCAGCTCCTCGGTGACCGCCGCCCCGAACCGCTCGGCGGCCCCGGCCCGGATCTCGGTCAGCTCGGTCGCGGCCTCGTCCATCCGCGCGTACAGCTCATCGGCCTCGGCACGCAGACCGTCGATCCGGTCGTCGTCGCCCTCCAGCTCCCCCAGGCGCTTGGCCGCGGTCTCCGCCCAGGCCAGGACCTGGTCCGTCGTCTCGCCGTACTTGCGTGAGAGCTGGGTCAGCAGGGCCCGGCGCTCCTGGATCACGGCCAACCGGGCCGGGTCGGCGTCCACCGACTCCGCGTAGGAGGCCAGTTCGGTGGCGGCGTCGGTGAGGATGTAGGACGCCTCGTCCAGCCGGTCACCGATGGCGGCGAGGTCGGAGTCGTGCTCACGCACGGCGCCCACCGCCTGACGGGCCGCCGACAGCAGCCCGACCACGTCGGCCTGGACCTCGGCCGCGGCCGGATCGCCGGTCAGCGCCTCGTGAGCGGTGGTCGAGGCCACCCGCAGTCCGTCGGCGTGCGCCAGCCGGGTCTCCTCCGCGAGCAGCTCGGCGTCCTCACCCGGCTGGGGTTCGGCGGCCGCGATCTCCTCGACTCCGAACCGCAGGAGGTCGGCCTCCTGGGCGCGCTCACGGGCCCGCTCCACCAACTCGTCGAGCTCGGCGGAGACCTCCCGGTGGCGGCGGTAGGCGGTGGTGTAACGCTTGATCGCCTTGGCGAGGTCGTCCCCGGCGAACCGGTCCAGCGACGAGCGCTGACGGTCCGAACGCAGCAGACGCTGCTGGTCGGACTGCCCGTGCACGGCCACGAGGTCGTCGGCCAGGTAGGCGAGCAGGCTGACCGGGGCCGAACGGCCACCCATGGTCGCCCGCGACCTGCCCTCGGCGGAGACCGCGCGGGTGAGGATCAGGACGTCGTCGTCGATGTCGCCCCCGGCCTCCAGCACCCGGTCGGCCACCCGGCCGCCCCGGGGCACGGTCAACCGTCCCTCGACGACCGCGCGCTCGGCGCCCGGACGGACCCGCTGGGGATCGGCGCGCCCACCGAAGAGCAGTCCCAGCCCGGTGACGACCATGGTCTTGCCCGCGCCGGTCTCACCGGTGACGACGGTCAGACCCGGTGACAGTTCCAACACGGCGTCGTCGATGACACCGAGGCCTTGGATTCGGACTTCTTCGAGCACCGATCCCTCTCCTGATAGTTGACGCCCTTTGCTTGCGACGGCGCTGGATCAGCGTCCGTGTGCGGCCCGTCCCCGCCACCCCGTGACCGGGAGGCCGAACTTGGCCACCAACCGGTCGGTGAACGGCGCACGGTGCAACCGGGCCAGCCGGACCGGCGTATCGGCACGAGTGATCTCGATTCGTGCTCCCACGGGCAATTCGACCATACGCCGTCCGTCACACCAGAGCACGCCCGGTGTGGTCTCCGGCAGGATCTCCAGCGCCACCGTCGCCTCGGGCCCGACCACCAGGGGCCGCGCGAACAGGGCGTGCGCGCTGATCGGCACGACCAGCAGCGCCTCCACGTCAGGCCACACGACCGGGCCTCCGGCGGAGAAGGCGTGGGCGGTGGAACCGGTGGGAGTCGCGCACACCACGCCGTCACAACCCCAGCTGGACAGGGGCCGCCCGTCCACCTCCAGGACCATCTCCAGCATGCGGCGCGAGTCCGCCTTCTCCAGGGTCGCCTCGTTGAGCGCCCAGGAACGCACCGGCGGGGCACCGTCGCCCCGACCGCCGTTGAAGACCGCCACGTCGAGGGTCATCCGTTCCTCGACCACGTAGTCGCGGTTGACGACGCTGTTCACCGTGGCGCCCAGGTCCTCGCGTTCGGCCTCGGCCAGGAAGCCGACGTGCCCGAGGTTGACCCCCAGCAGCGGCGCGCCCGCCGGGCGGGCGAGCTCGGCGGCGCGCAGCAGGGTTCCGTCCCCGCCGAGCACCATGACCAGCTCCACGCCCTGAGCGGCCTCCGCCGCCTCGACCGGCTCCACCGGAGACAGGACGCAGCCCGAGTCCGCCAGCTCCTCGACCTCGCTCTTGAGCATCCGGACGGTCAGCCCCGCCGCGCTCAGACGCGCGTGGACCAACTGGGCACTGCGCACGGCCGCCGGCCGACCGGTGTGGGCCAGCAGGAGAACGCTGCGTCCGCTGGTCATCGCCGTCCCCTTACGTTCGCTTCCCACGGGAAGCCTGGTGCTGGCCGGGTGCTCGACCGCACCCGGCCGGGTCACGTTACCGGACTCCTGCGACAGGAGGCCACGCCCTCAGGAGGGCCCCTCCTGGATCGCGCGTTCCAACGCGGCCGGGTCCAGCGGGGCGGCCCCGGCCCGCATCCAGAGGAAGTACTCGACGTTGCCCGAGGGACCCGGCAGGGGGCTCGCGGTCACGTCCACGACGCCCAGCCCCAACGTCAGGGCGTGCGCGGCCACGTCGGAGACGGCCTCGGCCCGCAGCCCGGGTTCACGGACCACACCGCCGGCGCCCACCCGGTCCTTGCCCACCTCGAACTGGGGCTTGACCATCATCGAGAAGTCGGCGTCGGGGGCCACCGACGCACGCAGGGCACCGAGCACCAGCTTGAGGGAGATGAACGACAGGTCCCCGACGACCAGGTCGGGGCGGGGCTCACCGACCATCTCGGGAGTGAGCTCGCGGACGTTCACCCGCTCCATCACCCGCACCCGGTCGTCGCTCCGCAGCGGCCAGGCCAGCTGACCGTAACCGACGTCGACCGCCGTGACGTGCGACACCCCGCGCCGCAGCAGGACGTCGGTGAAACCACCCGTGGACGCCCCGGCGTCCAGCGCCCGGCGTCCCCGCACGTCCAGTTCGAAGGCGTCCAGCGCCCCGATGAGCTTGTGCGCGCCCCGGGACACGTAGGCCGGTTCCTCCGAAGGCGTGCGCACCACGACGGGTTGGTCGGTGCCGATCTGGGTCGCCGCCTTGGACGCCACCATGCCGGAGACCAGGACGAACCCGTTCTCGATCAACTCGGCCGCCTGGCCCCGGGAGCGTGCGTGACCTCGGCGGACCAGTTCCGCGTCGAGCCGACTACGTTTTGCCATGGTCACCTAGGGTACCGGCCGTTCCGCCCACTATCGGGAACCCCGGGCGTTCTGTCCCAGCGCGCCCAGCACACCCGACAGCTCCTGCTGGAGCGTGTCGAAGACCGCCACGTGCTCATGGGTGGGCAGTTCGTCCAGTGCGGCCAACCGTTCCCTGGTCGCGCCGAGGGTCCGCTCCGCCAGTGCCTCGGCCTGCTCGCTCGGATCCATCGCTCCCCGTCCCTTCACCCACCCGCGCGGGCGCCGGTGCTCCGGCGCCCGGAACGGACTCTACTTCTTGGCGCCCTTGCCCTTGTTGGTGCGCTTGGCGGTCGAACGCGTGCGGGTCGTCCTGGGCTTGGGCTTCGCCGCGCCGTCGGGGGCCTGGTTCCCGGAGTCGTCGCCCTTCGCGCCGTCACCGTCCGCCACGGCCGCCGTCTCCTCGGCCGCGGCCTCCGGCGGCGCGCTCTCGCCTTCGCCGGACTCCGGGGCCGTCTCAGGCACCACGGGCACCGGGGCCTCCTCCGCCGCCTCGGGTTCGACGCGCGCCACGGGCGCCTTCTCCTCCACGGGCAGTTCCGAGGAGGCGCCACCACGGGGCTCCAGCACCCGCTCCACGGCGTGCCGGGCCGCCATCCGGCGCTCCAGCTCCGCCACCCGGCGGACCATCCGCTCGTACTCCGCGCGCGGCACCATGTCCATCTGCTCCAGCGCGCCACGGACCTCGGAGCGCACCAGTTCGGCCACGGCCGCACGGTTGGCCTGACTGGTCTCGATCAGCTCGCCCGCCAGGGTCTGGATGCTCTGACCCACCCTCGGCGGCGCCTCGCCCTCCGGGACGACCACGGTGGGCGTCGCCCCGTTGGCGCGCAACAGGGTCTTGGCAGCCGCGACGGCCTGCTTGCGCGAGAGTTCGGTGAGGCCATTGGCGGCGTCCAGATAGGTGCGTACCGCGTCGACGACCATGATGACGTGCTCCTTGAAGGGACCGCAGGAGGAAAGGGAAGGAGGGCGCGGGGAGGGAGGGGCCTCGTGCTCCAGGGGGGTTCGACGCCAACGCTACCGGGAGCCGGGCGCGTGTGGCACGCAAACGACGGAGCCCACACCGGGCGCGACCTCCGGAGGGCGTCCGGCACATAGGGCATCATGAGCCCATGAGCAGCATCGACGCGTGCCTTGAGGGCATCGCCCGGGCGAACGAGCGCATTCTCGCCCAACCCCTGGACCGACGCCGGGAACACATCCGCGAACGCACGGTGCGCGTGATCGTCCCCGACCTGGAGACCGCCTTCGACATGCGGCTGACCGTGGACGGGCTCACCGACGTCACCCCCGGGCCGCTGGAGGCCTCCGGGAGCGCGCAGGTCCGGGTGACCGTGACCAGCGACGACCTCGTCGCCCTGGCCGAGGACCGCCTGGACCCGGCCGTGGCGCTGATCACCCGTCGGCTGAAGGTGGACGCCACCCTGAGCGACATGCTCCGCCTGCGGCGCGTCCTCTGACGGGTACGTTGCTGTGATGTCCCGCCAACCACTCGTCCTGGCCCCCTTCCGCGGGCTGCGCTACGCGGCCCCCGATGTCGACCGCTTCATCGACGGTGTCCTCGACATCTCACGCCTGCTGGCGCCGCCCTATGACATCCCCGACGCGGACGAGGCACGCGAACTCCAACGCTCCGACCCCCACAACGCGGCGAGGGTCACACTGCCGTTCGAGCTCTCCCGGCAGTCACCCGAGGACGCCGCCTCCCGGCGCTACCGGGCCGCCGCCGACCTCCTGCGGAGCTGGATCACCGACGGGGTGCTGACCCTGGACGAGGAACCGGCGCTCTACGTCTACGAGCAGGTCACCGCCGACGGCCGGACCCAACGGGGACTGGTGGGAGCCCTGGGGCTGCCCGACGACGGGCCCGACCCCGCCGTGCGCCCGCACGAGGACGTGGCCGACCCCCCGGTACGCGACCGCTTCCGCCTGATGGAGGTGGCCCGCGCCAACCTCGAACCGATCTTCCTGCTGTACCGGGGCGGAAACGGCGCGGCCTCCACGGCCACCGAGGCCACCACCTCGCGTCGGCCGCTGGTCTCCACACGGACCCGCGACGGTTCCGAGCACCGGCTGTGGGCGGTCACCGATCCCCGCATCCAACGGGAGATCACCGGCGACCTCGCCGGACGCTCCGCTCTGATCGCTGACGGGCACCACCGCTACGCCGCCTACCGGCGCCTGCGCCAGGAGAGCACCGACCCGGGTTGGGCGCACGGACTGGCCCTGCTCGTGGACAGCGACACCCACCCACCCCAACTGGGCGCCATCCACCGCGTCCTGCCCGGCCTGGACACCGCCGAGGCCCTGGCCGCCGCCCGGACCGTGGCCACAGTGGAACCGGTCACCGAAGCCGACCCGGCGCTCCTGGAGGAGAGGCGGGCCCCCGCTCTGCTCCTGGTGTCGGCCGAGGGCGACGCCCACCTGGTGAGCGGGTTCGACGAGGCCGTGCTTCGGGAGGCCATGCCCGACCACTCCCCCGACTGGCGCCACCTGGCCACGGCCGCGCTGCACGAGGTGCTCCTGCCGCTGTGGAACTTCCCGGAGGAACAGGTGCGGATGATCCACGACGACCCCGCCGAAGCCGAGGCCGCCGCCCGCGAGGAGAAGGGCACGGCGGTGATCGTGCCCCCGCTCCGCGTGGAACAGGTCTACGCCGTGGCCGACCGTGGCGAGCTCACCCCCCGCAAGTCCACGTCGTTCGGCCCCAAACCCCGCACGGGCCTGGTCATGCGGGTCCTCGACTGACCGGTGACCTCTCCGAAGGACACAGGGCTCCCCTTCCGTGCCACCCGACGCCGAATCGTTACGATGAGTCGTGCGGTAATCACCATGAGTGGCCTTCGGTGGTGTTCTGCTCACCTGGAGGGACGCCGGGGCCACGGACGGGAGTGTCCATGCACGACGACAGCACACGTACCAAGGCCCCGGCACGGCCCGTGGGCAGGATCGCCGGAATGGCCCTGACCATGTCGGCCGTCGTACTCCTGGCCGCTGGCTGCCCCGCCTCAGGCGGCGGCGGTGGTGGCGGAGGAGGGTACGGGACCGTCGACGGGGAGACGCAGTCCGAGAAGTCGGCGGACTCCGCGACCGACCAGAAATAGGCGACCGCCCCGGGGTCACCTGGTGCCCGCACCCCGGGGCCCACACCCGACACACGGACCGCGCGAATCCCTCCCGCAGCAGGGACCGGGATGCCAGCCGAACCCATCCCGCGTGCGCGGGGCTCACCGCCTCCGACCGGGCTGCATCCGGTGCGGGGGCGGTTCATCCCCGCGTGTGCGGGGCTCACGGTTGACGACCTGCGTCAACGTGGGGCGTTATCTCCGCTTGAAGTTCGATGGCTCATCCTCACGAAGACCCTCGGAATCGCATCATGCCACGGCCCAGCGACCGCCGAAACCCGCTGGCCTCGTGGGGAACCCGCTGGGAAAATGACCGGAGTCCCCCGTGTCCACCAGCACAGGAGCGCTCTCGTGTCCACCCCACCCCCCTCTCCGTCGGACGGGCCGCGAACGGCGGCCTCCCTCGCGATGCACCTGGCCCACCTGGGAGTGCGTCCCGGTGACACCCTGCTGGTCCACAGTTCACTGCGCTCCCTGGGATGGGTGTGCGGCGCCGACCAGGCGGTGGTCCAGGCACTCCTGACCGCCGTGGGGCCCACGGGGAACCTGGTGGTGCCCACGCAGACCATGGGAAACACCGATCCCGCCAGCTGGGTGAGTCCTCCCGTGCCCCAGGCCTGGTGGGAGACGATCCGCGCCGAGGCCCCCGCCTTCGACCCCGCCATCACCCCCAGCTCCTACATGGGACGGATCCCCGAACGCGTCCGCACCTGGCCCGGCGCGGTGCGCAGCGACCATCCCCAGACCTCCTTCGCCGCGCTCGGTCCGCGAGCGGCACACCTGATGCTTCCCCATCCGATCACCTCCGCGCTCGGTGAGAGCTCTCCCCTGGCCAGGATGGAGCGTGCGGGGGCGCGTGTGCTGCTGCTGGGCACCGGCTACGACTCCTGCACCTGCTTCCACCTGGCCGAGTACCGGGTCCCCCGGCCGAGGACGGAACCCTCCTCCTGCGCGATCAGGAACTCGGCTGGTCGACGCGAGTGGGTCACCTACACCGGTGTGGCCCTGGACGAGAGCGACTTCCCACGGCTGGGCGCCGAGTTCGAGGCCACCGGCGCCGTCACCCTCGGACGTGTGGGTTCAGCGACCGCCCGGCTGTTCTCCCTGGGGGACGCGGTCGACTTCGCCGTCGGGTGGCTCACCGAGCACCGCCCGGCTGCGACGGAGCCCACATCCGCGTCCCGGCGGCGGGAAGGCCCCGGCGGCCTAGCCTGGAGATGACCTCTCCCGCCACAAGGAATCGGACCACACACCATGTTGCAGGCCGCTGACCGCCCGCTCAACGAGCTCCACGACGCGATGCTCCTCGATCTGGACGGCGTGGTCTACATCGGCCCCGCGGCCGTGCCCGCCGCGCCCGAGGCCGTCGGCAAGGCCCGTGCCGCCGGAGCCCGGGTCGCCTTCGTGACCAACAACGCCGGACGCACGCCCGCTCGGATCGCGGAACACCTGACCCAGCTGGGGGTCCCCGCCGCCCCCGAGGACGTGGTGACCTCCGCTGAGGCGGCGGCGCGCCTGGTCGCCTCCCGGTTCCCGGAGGGGTCCGACGTGCTGGTGGTCGGCGACACCGGGCTGCGTCAGGCCGTGCGCCGGATGGGGCTCCGGCCGGTCACGGTCACCTCGGACTCGGTGGTGGCGGTCGTGCAGGGCTACTCACGATCGATGACCCGGGACCTCCTCGACCAGGGCACCCTCGCGGTCTCGCGAGGCGCGTTCTACGTGGCCAGCAACTCCGACGCCACCGCGCCCACCGAGTGGGGCGTCACCCCCGCCAACGGTTCCTTCGTGCGGGTGATCGCGCACGCCACCGGGGTGGAGCCCGTGGTGGCGGGCAAGCCGATGCGCCCCCTCCACGAGGAGGGCATGATGCGCACCGGCGCGAGCAACCCCCTGATCGTGGGAGACCGGCTGGACACAGACATCGAGGGGGCCACCGTGCACGGCGCCGCCGGTCTGCTGGTGCTGTCCGGGGTGGCCACGCCCCACGACGTCCTGGCCGCTCCCGCCCACCAGCGCCCCCGCTACCTGGCGTGGGACGTCTCCGGGATGAACGAGCCCCACCCGGGCCCGGTGCGCCGTGTCGACGGGGAAACCGCACGCACCGAGTGCGGGGGATGGACCGTCACCTCGGTCCGGGGAACGGTCCACCTGACCGGGGAGGGCGACCGGTTGGACGGCCTGCGCGCCCTGTGCGCGGCGGTCTGGGCCGACGAGTCGATCGACCCCGCCGGGTCTTCGGCGGCCGAGGCCCTGGCCACCCTGGGCTGGTGACCGGATCACCGATCCGCCTCCCGGACGCGCGAGGCGGAGTCCGCCTCCACCTCCAGCACGCTGTGGATTCCGTTCCAGCCGCGCCAGGTCCGGCGCCGTAGTTCACCGGTCACCCGGACCACGTCACCGACCCGCCACCCCTCCACCGCCGCGCACAGGCGCGGGTCGAAGGAGACGAGGGTCATCGAGTCGGCTCGGGCGCGCCTCCGACCGGGCATGTCGGGGCGGGCCACGCAGATCCGCCAGGTCACCAGCCGGTCGCCGCTGGGGAGCTCGCGTTCCGAGGGCGCGGCGGTGACCCGGCCGACGACGAAGACGTCGTTCCGGTGTCCGTCGGGGCGTTCCGTGAGGTCGGTTGCGGGGGTGGCGTGGTGGGCGGTGTTCGACGAGGTGGGTGTCGGCACGAGGGCACCTTTCCGTCCTGGTGTGCTGCTTCCAGGATCACCCGGGCGGGGTGGGGAGGGAAGGGAGTCTCCGGGGCTGTGGACAAGCGGGCGACCCCGCCCTCAGCTGCCGTGACATCCTTGTCCTAGAGTCGGGTTCGGTCCGTGGCGGACCACAGGACGCTTGAGGAAGAGGGGTGCCCGCCGTGCACGACGACGTGGACGTCAGCGGACTGCCCGAGGGGATCACTCCGCTCGGTGACGGGATCTACGCGATCGACACGATGCTCGCCGGTTATCCGGGGGTCGTCTCCGCCTACCTCATCCGTAGCGAACGACCCTGCATCGTCGAGGTCGGCACCGCCGGTTCGGCACCGGTCCTGCGTGACGCCGTCATCCGGCTCGGCCTGGCCCCCGAGGACCTCGCCACCATCGTCGTCACCCACATCCACCTGGACCACGCGGGCGGCACCGGGGACATGGCCGCCCTGTTCCCCAACGCCGAGATCGTCGTGCACGAGCGCGGCGCCCGCCACCTGGCCGACCCCAGCCGTCTGATGGCCAGCGCGAAGATGGTGTGGGGCGAACGGCTCGACTCCCTGTTCGGGCGGATGCACCCGACCGACGCCGTCCGGATCCGGGCGGTGGGCGAGACGGGGGAGATCGACCTCGGCGCGGGCCGCAAGCTCGTCTCCCACTACGCGCCCGGCCACGCCAAGCACCACATGGGGCTGGTGGACACCGGCACCGGTGACCTGTACGTCGGAGACGCCCTCGGCGTGTACAACCCCCTGACCGGAGACCTGCGCCCGGCCACCCCGCCGCCGGACTTCGACATGGACGCCTGCCTGCGCACCCTGCGCCTGTTCGGTGACATCGGTGCGCAGCGGCTCATGTTCTCCCACTTCGGCGCGCATGACGCCGTCACCGAGACCATCGCCCGCGCCGAGAGCGAACTCCGACTGTGGGTGGAGACCGTGCGCGACTCCCGGGACACCGGCGGGGATCTCGACCACGCCATCGCGATGGTGCGCGACAAGGTGATCAGCCGCTACAAGCCGCTCCCGGAGGGGACTTCGAGCGGGTCAGCCGCCATCCTGGACACGCTCAGCGGCCCGGAGGCCAACGTGAGCGGGATCGTGCACTGGCTGGACCGGCTCGCCCAGGAGCAGGCCGAGGCGAAGCGGAAGTCGGAGGAGAAGCGGGCCTGAGCCCTCGTCCGTGGGGCCGGGAGGCCTGGGAGCACCCCGAAATTCACGTGCGCGCCCGGTTCCGATCGGCGTAGCCTCCGGGCATGAGCCCCCTGATTCGTGACCTCCGCCCCGCGGACGCCCCTCAGGCCCACGCACTCATCCGCGCCTCCCTCCCCTGCCTGGTCCTCACGGAACAGCACATGCGGTGGCGGATGTCCCACCCGCTCCCGGGGATGGACGACACCCGCCTGGTCGCGGTGGAGGGCGAGACCGTGGTCGGACACCTGCTGAGTCGCCTGCAGACCAACGAGGACGGGACCCGCACGGGCCGCAGCTACATCGGAGCCCTGGCCGAGGACCACCGGAACGCCGACCTCGTCGAACGGCTCCTCACCGCCTCGGAGACCGTCCTCGTGGAGAAGGGCGCGACCACCCTGCGCGTGAACAGTGCGCAGGAGGGGGTCCAGGCCGGTGGCGAACTCTTCCGTCAGGCGGCCCGGGAGCGCGGGTACGAACTGCGGGAGGAGCACCACGTCCTCGGCCTGGACCTCGGTGGACTGCCGGACCTGCCGGAGACGCCGGAGGGTTTCGAGCTGCGACCGATGACCGACTTCGCCGACGACCCGCGACCGATCTACGAGCTCGACAGGGCCTGCGACGAGGACGAACCCGGTGAGCTGGAGGGCGACTTCGTTCCCTACGAGTCCTGGCTGCGCTCGGTCTGGGAGAACCCGCTGATCGATCTGGAGATCAGCATGGTGATGCTCCACGAGGGAGCCCCGGTCTCCTTCTCCGCCTACATGTCCGATCGGGACACCCGTGTCGGGTCCTCGATGACGGGTACCCGGCGCGGGTACCGGGGGCGCGGGCTGGCGAGGTGCGCCAAGGTCTCCGCTCTGCACCGGGCTCGGGAACGGGGCATCACACACGCCTTCACGGAGAACCACGTGGACAACCAGCCGATGCTCGCCATCAACGACCGGCTCGGGTACGAGGCGGTCGGCGTCGAAGGGGTCCACGTCAGGCGTGTGGGTTCGTGAGGTCGGCCCGCGCGTGCGAGGTCGGCATGTGGGCCGGTCTCGCCGTGGGTGTGCGGTGCCCGGGACGCCCTAGCGAGCCCCGGGCAGTCCGAGCACACGCAGGAGGTGCGCGTACAGACCGTCCGCCCAGGAGAGTTCGTGCTCCGGTGGAAGCTGGTCGAAGGCCCGTGCCTCGACGGTCTCGTACTCACCGCCGAGGGGTTCCAGCGCGCTCACACGGGCGTGCGTGACCACGGTGGTGTGGCCGTCCGACAGCACGTAGTACCCGAGGGGCCGGAGGTCGGCGAGGGTGGCCCCAGCCTCCTCGTACGCCTCCCGCCGGGCGGTGGCGCACAGGTCCTCCCCACCCTCGCGGTGGCCGCCGGGAAACTCCCAGGCCCGCCGCCGATGGCGCACCATGAGGGGGCGATCCCCCAGGTAGGTCAGGCACACCACCGAGTCGTACCGTTCGGGGACCGACCCCAGGTACACGACGGCGCCGCCGAGTGGCTCCGGGCCACTCGGCGGCGCTCCGTCACGGTGTTCCGAGGGGGTCAGCCCCGGTCCTCACGTCCGCCTCGGCGGTCGTCACGACGATCGTCGCGGCGGTGGTCGCGACCCTTGTCGTCACGGCGCTCACGGGAAGCGGTGGCCTCGGCCTCCGCCGCGGCCTCGTCCGCCTCCTCCTCGACGTCGGTCCAGACGACGCCGTCCTCGACGTCGCTGTCGACCAGCTCCACGCCCTCGATCGCGGCCAGACGCTCGTCCGCGTCGGTGACGCCCTCACGGTCCACGGAGGATGCGCGCGCGAAGTACTCGCGGGCGTCCTCCTTGCGGCCCAGCTCCTCCAGGACGTCGGCGTACGCGTAGAAGAGGCGCGCCACGTAGGGACGGGCCCGGCGCTCCTTGAGCTCCGGAACCTGGAGCTCGGCCAGGGCCGCCTTCACGTCACCCATGTCACGGCGGGCACCGGCGGCGACGATCCGCAGCTCGATGCGCTCGTCGGCGTCCAGGTCCTTGGCCGCCGGGTCGTTGGTGATCTCCAGGGCGCGCTCGGGGCGTCCCAGACCGCGCTCACAGTCGGCCATGATCGCGAGGAAGGTGTCCCGACCGCTCATGCGGCGGGCCGCACGCAGGTCGGACAGGGCCTCCTGCCACTTGCCCACGGTGTACGCGGCGATACCCGAGGCCTCGCGGACCGTGGGCAGGCGGGAAGCCTTGCGACGCGCGTACGCGGCGTGCTTGTAGGCACGCTCCGGGTCCTCGTCCACCAGGAGACCGGCCGCCACGATGTGCTTGCCGACCAGCTCGGCCAGGGTCTTGGGCAGCGAGTGCAGGTCGCGCTTGGTGTCCTTGTCCAGCTGGTCGTAGGTGGCCTCGTCCGGCAGCGGCGGAGCGATGTCGGCCGGGTCGCGGTCGTCACGGCGATCATCGCGTCGGTCGTCACGGCGGTTGTCCCGCTGCGGACGGCGGTCGTCCCGTTGGAAGTCACGGCCCCGACCGCCGCGGTTGCCGCCACGGTCGTCCCGCCCGTCACGGCCACGGAAGTCACGCCCGCCGCCCTGGCGGTCGTCGCGCCCACGGTAACCGCCACGGTCGTCACGGCGGTCGTCACGCCCGCCGACCTGACGGTCCCGGTCGCCACGGTAGCCACCGCGCTGGCCCTCGCCGCCACGGTATCCGCCGCGATCGTCACGACGCTCGCCGCCAGGGCCACCACGGTAACCGCCACGGCGGTCATCGTTGCCCCGGAAGTCACGGCCGCCACCACGGCGGTCGTCGTCGCGCCTGGCGCCACGGTCGTCACGACGGTCGTCGCGCCCACGGTATCCACCGCGGTCGTCGCGGCGCTCACCACCGGGGCCACCTCGCTGGCCGCCACGGTCATCGCGGCGGAACCCGCCACGACGGTCGTCGCCACCACGGAAGTTGCGGCGCTCACCGCCGCCGGAACCGCCCCTGTTGTCGTCCCGGGAGCCCCTGTAGCCAGACCGGGGACGGGAATCGTCACCGCGCCCGCGACCGCCAGGCTCACCGGAGCGGCTACCGCTGTGGTCGTTTGCTCCGGAGTCCTCGCGGTCTCCCGATCGGCTGTCCTCAGTCATCCAACCCGTCCGTCAACACTCAAAAGCGCTGCCACCTTGAGCAGTAGCAGCGCGTAGTAGTACTCGTATCCTCCAGCTTACGACATGGCGTAGGCGCACATCACCAAGCCGCAGCACACGACGATGTGACCCGCGTGTGTGGTTGTCCACAGGCTCCGTGGCCGCCCCTGACAGCCCCCACCCCAAGCGCCTAACCTCAATACCGGGAGAACCCACGCCTGCGCCCACACAGGGCTGCCCACACCAACATTCACAAACGCACAAACCCAGGCAACAAAAAAGAGGGAAGAGGAAGAACCCACCAAGTGGACCCTTCCCCTTCCCTCTTCAAGAAAAACCGTGGCGGCGACCTACTCTCCCACCCCATCACAGGGCAGTACCATCAGCGCAAGGAGACTTAACGACCGGGTTCGGAATGAGACCG